>JAGNMH010000791.1 GCA_017991275.1 Acidobacteriota bacterium | reverse complement strand
TGCGCAGAGCAAAAACCTCTCCGGCACAGTTCGGCGGATTTTCGGTGGCGCGTTTTTCGTCGGTGATGTCAGTTGCTCTGCTGGTCATCTTTTCAACATTATTGGTGTCATCAATTCCAGGCATGCTGGAAAGAGGCAGAGCCAAAAAAGCAGCGGCAACACGCGCAATGATGTATGCGCTGCATTACGAGGCGCTGCAAAAATTTCACCGCGAATACGGTAGTTACCCGCAGGAGTTGACTGATCTGACCCGTGTCAACGCTGAAGCCGTTCCTCACAGCGATTACTGGGAAAACGGGTTCAGTTACCAGCCCGTAGGCGTTGTGGCATCACGCGGCAGTGCAATCAGTTTCAACGAGTACAAGCTGGTTTCCGCCGGCCCTGATGAAAAATTCGGTACTGCCGATGACATCACGATGGTTGACGGTATTGTCGTGGACACACCGGTAGGGGAGGATGCGGCAACCGCACCTGAAACCGTGCCTGAAATCAAATCCGTAAAATCGCGGCGGCGCTAAGCCGTCTTTGAACCAAACGGTGTTGGATTCTTGAACACTTATGGAACTGAAACGGCCTCAAGTTGCGCTCAAACAGCTTGAGGCCGTTTTTACCTTATCCCCTTGCCCCAAACATTAAAGCAAAAGCATGCGCCATAGTTGGCTTGTTCGACTTTACTATCGAATCCGTGGTCGTGATCCCCTGGCTGAATACTATGCATGGCTGGTTCAATTTGGCCGTGTCACAGAAGGCCGAGTGCTTGATTCCCAACTGGATGATTCAGGCGCAACGTCTATTTTTTACCGCTACATCGTCGCTAATGTGGATTACGAAACTTCTCAAAAGCTGACGGCTGACCAATTGTTGCGAGGCCAATTGTTTGTCCCTGGCGCCAGCATCACCGTCCGCTACGATCCGAAAAACCCTGGAAGCTCAGTTGTTCCCTGATAGTAATTGGTAATCAGTAGCAAAGAATTCATACCATCTGATTTGCTGCCAATTACCGGTTACGGACGACCACATACTCCCGTCTATGTTCCGTAAAATCCTAATCGCCAATCGAGGTGAAATAGCTGTTCGGCTGATACGAGCTTGCCGCGATCTTGGTATTTCACCAGTCGCTGTTTACTCCGAAGCCGACCGCACAGCGCTGCACGTCCGGCTGGCTGATGAGGCGTACTTTATAGGTGAATCTCCGGCGGCACAGAGTTATTTGGTTGGCGAAAAGATAATTGACGCCGCCAAAAAATCCGGCGCCGAAGCGATTCACCCCGGCTACGGATTTTTGTCCGAACGCGAATGGTTCGCGCGCGCGGTCGGCAAATCTGGAATCACTTTCATCGGCCCTTCGCCTGAATCAATCGAGATGATGGGCGACAAAACCAATGCTCGCGTGGCCGCCGTCAAAGCCAAAGCGCCAATCGTTCCTGGTACAACAGAACCACTTAAAGACGAGGCCACAGCCAAAAAAGTAGCCGCCGAAATTGGCTATCCGGTAATGATGAAAGCCTCCGCCGGTGGTGGCGGCAAAGGCATGAGGATCGTTCGCTCAGACGAGGAAATGGCAGCCGCTCTGCAAATGGCAGGCGATGAAGCTCAAGCCGCGTTCGGCGACCCGGCGGTTTACATCGAAAAACTGATCGAACGCCCGCGCCACATCGAAATCCAAATCATCGCCGATAAATACGGCAACATCATTCACCTGGGAGAACGCGAATGCTCAATCCAACGCCGCCACCAAAAGGTGATTGAAGAATGTCCTGCCAGCTTTAACGACGCAGACTTGCGCGCCAAAATGGGAGCGGCGTCTGTTGAAATCGCTCGAGCGGCGAATTACTTCAGCCTGGGCACAATTGAGTTTCTGGTGGATGCCGACCGTAACTTTTACTTTTTGGAGATGAACACTCGGTTGCAGGTAGAACATCCGGTTACAGAAATGGTAACTGGCATTGACCTGGTGCGTGAACAAATCCGTATCGCTGCTGGTGAACGGCTGACAATCAGACAAGAAGACGTTCGCTGGACTGGGTCGTCAATCGAATGCCGTGTTTATGCAGAAGACCCTGACAAGAATTTTCTGCCTTCGCCGGGGAAGATCACAAAACTTAGAACTCCGTCTGGCCCGGGCGTGCGCGACGACAGCGGAGTTTACGAAGGGTGGGAAGTCCCCCTGTTTTACGACCCAATGATTTCAAAGCTGGCAAGTTGGGGAGCGACACGACAAGAAGCCATAGCCAGAATGCAGCGTGCGCTGGGCGAATATCACGTTGGCGGAATCCGCACGACAATTCCCTTCTTTCAATCGGTGCTGGCTGAGGAAGATTTTCAACGCGGAGACATTGACACCGGCTACATTGCACGTTTCCTGGAACGCCAGAAAATTAATGCTGTACCGGAGGTTCTGACCGAACTTAACGAGCTTCAAGTTGCCGCTGCCATCGCTGCCGCGACAAGCTTCACGGAGCAAGCGCGAGCACTGCAAAGCAACAGCTCAAACAATCAATCTGCGCCAATCAGCAAATGGAAAACCGCCGGAAGGACAGGCCGTTAATTACAAGATGAAACTGGAACTGGAAATTGACGGGCAAACAATCGAAGCCGAGTTCGCGACGACAAGCGGCAGCGCCGAATTGAAATTTGGCGAGCAAACTCACTCTGCTGAAATCAGTCAGCCAGAGCCGGATTTTTTTGTCGTTCAGATCAACGACCGCGTTTACCGTTGTGCGTTGGAAAAACTGCCGGGCGGCGGAACTGAAGTGATAGTCAATGGCCAGCGCATTCCTGTCACTGTGCGCGACAAAAAACATCTGCGCGGAAATGCTGACGCCGGAGCAAACGCTGGCGGAAAAGCAATTTTGATTTCCCCTATGCCGGGCAAGATCGTCCGTGTGCTGGTGAGCGCCGGTGATGAAGTCACAGCTAATCAAGGCGTACTGATCGTCGAGGCAATGAAGATGCAGAACGAAGTCCAGTCACCCAAAGCAGGCAACGTCTCAGAT
>JAGNMH010000790.1 GCA_017991275.1 Acidobacteriota bacterium | reverse complement strand
GATGACAAAACTTCTTTCATCAACAAAGCCTCCGGTCTGGACAATATGCGACGCGGAATTGCTGCAGCGCTTGGCAGGCAATAATTTTTCGCAATTTTTCGGAAATCATGTCCAATCAACATTGCCTGCTGTGCAGTCGAGCCACTCATCAGCTTTTGCAAAATACGGCTTTGCAAAATGAAGATGAAGAGATTATTTCACTGATACAATCCAACCAGCCGGGCTGGCAGCCGGAACAAGGACTTTGCCAGCCCTGTTTTGATCTGTTTCGCGGAGCGCGCGAACGGATGTCAGCCAATCCAAAAATCTTCCACGATGGCGAATATCACATTTTGCCTACACCGTTGCGCGTTGGAGCCAACGAGCGTTTTGCCGGTCGAGGAGTCTGCATGGCTTTTCTGGATTCCGGTTTTTATCCGCACCCTGATCTGGTCGAACCTCGCAACCGAATTTTGCGCTACATCAATATAGCCGACCAAAGCCAGAACGAACGCGAGTTCAATGAACCGAATGATTCCAGTTGGCCCCTCTCTAACCAAAAGGAATTTCTTGAACCGAATGACTCTAGCTGGCATGGAATGATGACTTCCGTTGTGGCGGCAGGTAACGGACATTTGTCCGGAGGCGTTTTTCGCGGGCTGGCCTTTGAGGCAAATCTTGTTCTAGTCAAAGTTGGTTCAGCCAATCGTATCGTTCACGAAGATATTCAGCGCGGCTTGGAATGGGTAATTAAACATCGAGCCGAGCACAACGTGCGGGTCGTCAACATTTCTTGCGGGGGCGATTACGAAGCTTCATACCTGACGGATGGTCTGTCGCAAGCCGCCGAGCGTGCTGTTCGTGAGGGCATAGTCGTCGTTTGTGCGGCAGGAAATTCCGGAACAGATAATCATCCAGTTTTGCCACCGGCTTCAGCGCCGTCGGTCATCACGGTCGGAGGTTTTAACGACAACAATACGCTGGAGCTTAAAGACAACGCGGCTTATCACTCTTCGTATGGGCCGACGATTGACGGTTTGCAGAAGCCAGAAATCGTTGCGCCTAGCATCTGGCTGGCTGCGCCAATTCTGCCAGGAACTCCGACGGCTGCCGAAGCCAGGCTTTATGACTTGCTTCAAGATTCGCCGGACACGGAATTGCGCGACGTGCTGAAATCTTTCCAGGGCATTGATCAGCAACTTGATGCCTCCAGCGACTTACCCGTTTATCTGATACGTCAATTGGTCTCGATCAAAATTCACGATGCCAACGTTATCAGCGGCCATTACAAGCACGTAGATGGAACCAGTTTTGCCGCCCCGATTGTGTCTTCTGTCGTTGCCCAAATGCTGGAAGCTAATCCGCGCTTGACCCCGCAACAAGTCAAACGAATCCTGATTGATACCGCCATACGACTGGACAGCGTTTCGGTTGACCGGCAAGGCTGGGGCACGATAATTCCGGCCAGAGCTGTCGAACGAGCGTTACAATTTCAATGAAATGTATTTGCCAAAATGTATCTGATTGACGGCAACAATGTGATTGGCCAACGCGGCAAAGGTTACGAAAACTGGCACAACGACAAGTCGGCTTCGCGCCGACGTTTGCTGGATGATTTGGCGCGGTTGGCTCGCGTGAAAAAGTTGCGGCTGACAGTTGTTTTCGATGGAGCGCCGGACACCGCTTTTCCCGACGGCTCCAGCTTCCGCGGCGTGAAGGTTTTTTATGCTCGGCCAAACTCGGACGCCGATACCCGCATCGTCGAGATGGCCGAAGCCGAACGCAACAAAAAGAATCTGACTGTTGTGACTTCGGACGGGAAACTGGCCGCTCGCGTCAGAGTCTGCGGTGTGAAAGTGATGCGCTCCGGCGAGTTCCGCCAGGTGATGGAAGATGCAGGCCAATCCGCGAGCGACGTTGAACCCCAGGTTGCCGAAAACGAAACTGGCGAATGGTTGCGCTACTTCGGCGTTGACGAAGACGACGATTAAGACCTGTATAACTGTCTGGTCTGCTTGCAGGTCTCAACTGTCGTTAATACAATCCGCCCGCATCTCCAAGCAATCAGACGCGACTGACTTTCTACCAAAAAGGAACACAAGTTATGAATCAAACCGCCAAGCGTTCGCTGTTGGTTTTCTTTGTTCTGCTGGCTGTTGTTTGCCTGATCTTCAATCGCTGGGAGCGGATTGAAGCAGCAGCAAGCGGCGCTTCAAATAATCTATCTGATGTTGCCGACTCTGAGTCAAAAACGCTCAAGCGCAATCAGCCAACGCCGACTTTCAATAAAGAAATCGTTCGCATCTTCCAGAAAAATTGCCAGACCTGCCACCATCCTGGAGACATAGCCCCATTTTCAATGATGACCTATGACGAAACGCGCCCATGGGCCAGGGCTATTCGAGAAGCCGTTGCCTTGAAAAAAATGCCTCCGTGGAAACCGGTTGCAGGTTGCGTGGACTTGAAAGATGCGCGCGGACTGACCCAGGAAGAGATCAACACGATTGTAGCCTGGGCGGATGGCGGAGCGCCGGAAGGTGCGGCGAATGATATGCCTGCGCCACAGACTTTCCCGGAAGGCTGGCCGTTGGGTGAACCGGATTTCGTTGCCGATATGGGAGCGAACTTCACCCCAGTGCAGGGTAGGGACACGTATCGTTGCTTCAGTGTTCCGGTTTCTGCTCTGCGCGGAGATCGTTACATTCAAGGCATGGATGTTCGTCCGGGCAATCGAAAAATTGTTCATCACGTCATCGCCTATCCCGATCCCGGTGGAAAATCCATCGCGCTGGATGCTGCCGAACCCGGAGCGGGATACACTTGTTTCGGCGGCCCCGGCTTTGATATTTCGGCCAGCTTGAATGACGTAATTGCCGGCAAATCTTTCATGTTGGGCGGATGGGCCCCAGGCGTTCGCGGTTACTTTTCACCCGAAGGCACTGGCACCAAAATGCCCGGCGGCACGAACGACCGAGTCGTTTTGCAGGTTCATTACCATCCGACTGGCGAAACCGAAACCGA
>JAGNMH010000789.1 GCA_017991275.1 Acidobacteriota bacterium | reverse complement strand
TCGTCGCTTCTCCCAAGAGGCAATCTCTTGCTTGAGAGTGGGTTCATCCGCGAGGCGTCGGTCGAGACATTGTTGTTGCAGAACACTGAATTCGATCTCCGCCATATTGAGTCAACTCCCGTGTTTCTATGCTGTACCAAATTTCCTGCTTGCTAATTGTTGTATAAGCTCAAAATACAAATGAAAATGGGCTTCTTTACACCACCACTGAAGAAAGGCTTGGTACCCTTTTTCGCCAAACTTATTTCGAATGCCTGGCGAAGATGCTATGTGATTTATTGCTGACAACAATTCTTCGTCGTCGCGATAAACAAACCCACCGCCGCTGTCGTGGACGACCTCTGGTAAAGCCCCAAGGTCACGAACAATGACAGGTGTTTTTCTGGCAAAAGATTCTATGATTATGATTCCGAAGGTTTCATAGGTAAGAGAAGGGACAAGGCAGGCAATCGAGTGAAAATACAAAGCGCCGAGTTCTCGCTGAGGTAATGCGCCAAGGAATTTTATGCGTGGGTTGTCTGCTGCCAAAGCGCGCAGTTGGTCTCCCCAAAGTCCTGTTCCTGCGACTAAAAGGTCATATTGTTCTACGCGCTTCCATGCTTCAATCAAAGTCTGTAACCCCTTGATTTCTTCCAATCGCCCAACAAAAAGAAAATACGGACGTTCTTGCGGACGTGGTCCGGGGTTTTGCCAATCTTGATCCACTCGGTCAATAAAATAAGGAAGATGCGCCACGGGTTGAGGAAATCCGCGCTTGGCATGCATGTCGGCTGTAAAGCGGCTGGGCGAAACGAATTGGTCAATATGCTTGCTTGTTCTCTCCAGCATTCCAGTGTAACGCCAAAGCTGAGGAGGGCGTTTCGCCTGGATTGTGCAACGCAAACATTCGGGCTTTTCGCAAGGACGGCTATTGAATTTCCAGAGCACATGCATAGGACAAATCAGCCAATGCTCGTGTGTGGTGTAAAGCTTGATAGCGTTTCCCTGTTCCGGCTCCCAAGTCAGAAGCTCTGGCCCAAGCAATGATGTGTTGTGGTAATGCAGAACATCGTAAGGTTTACTGGCGAGTAATTCGCGTATGGCATGTTGTTTCAAATACGGGCGGCCGGTTTGCTGAGTCAACAAAGGCGACAGCCACTTGTAACCGCTTCGCAAACCATGCACTTTCACATTTGGATGGTCGGCGAATTTTATTTCCGGTTCCCCCGGATGAAGCAGATGGTAAGAGTCAATGCAATGAACTACGTCAACGTGGTGACCTTCGTCGCCCAGCGCATGGCAAAGCCGATACAGGTACATCGCATCGCCGCCAAAACTGTATGGTGGGTAAAATGTGGTGAAGTGTAAGAAGTTAAGAGGCCGATTTGTCACGCAATCACCTGCCGTATCAACCCTATCATTTGCCGAGCGGCGGCTTCCCAGGTCAAATCGGCGGCCGCAGTCAAACCCGCTGTTCGCATTTGTTGACGCAAACTTTCAGATTCCAGAACACGAGTCAATGCGACATCCAATTCCTCCTGGTTTGCAGGGTTGATAAAAATGCCCCCTTCGCCAAGAAGTCCCGGCAAGGGGCTGGCTGTTGTAGCAATAACCGGGCAACCACAGGCAGCGGCTTCGATGGCAGGCAAACCAAAACCTTCGATTAACGAAGGCAGCACTAATACGCAGGCAAAATTCAGCAAGGCAACCAGCTCTTCGTCTGGCAAATAACCTGTGAAAATAACCCTACTGGCGATGCCAAGTTCTGATGTTTGGTGTTTTATCCCGGCATAGCAACTGTGAAAAACCTCTTTTTCGTATTCACCAACCATCACCAGAGTTGCATCTGAAAAGCTGGGGTGTTCGACAACTTTGGCAAACGCCGTAACCAGCGATTCCAAATTCTTGTGCGGGCTGAAACCTCCCACATAAACTACCGTGCGACCAGTGCCGTTAATTCCCAAATCAATTAACCGCTTTGTCGGGCCAGGATCAGGCAAAACTCGAAAAACAGGATCACTGGCTTCGCCAACGACGAAAACTTTGTCAGGCGAAGTCTTGAAATGTTTCAGTATGCCCTGCCGTGAATAGTCAGAAACCGTCACGATGGCGTCGGCTTGCCAACGCCCAAACGCAACTTTGCTTTTCCAAAACATACGCGAAGTGAAGCTTGGAAGTGTCAGTTGCGGATAAGTTTCGGCAATCACATCGTGGATCATGACGATTTTTTTGGCGCGACTGATGACCGGAACATAGCTGTAAACGGTCGGAAACAGCAACAGATCGAAGCTGGAATCAGACATTGCGCGGCTCATGCGCAGCATGTCCATTGCTGAGCGGTGACCGTTGGCAGCAGTGGCAACAGCAGTCGGAGCGTCAGTGCTGACCATCTGAACTTTGGCTTCAGGCGGCATTTTGTCGCCTAAGTCAATCGAGTCAACAAACAAAGTGTATTGATTGCTACTGTCCAAAGGGATCAGCGCATTCAGCAAAGCCCGTGCATGACGACCATAGCCACGATTATTCTGCCGACTGGTCGCATCAACACCAATTTTCATATTGCGTTCCTCTCAAGGGGCAACATTTTCGACACACGAGTCAGGAAACCGAAATCTCTAAAACCTTTTGATACCAGGCAATAGCTTCTTTCAGCCCTTCTTCAAGTGAATACTTTGATTGCCAGCCGAGCCTGCTTTTGGCTTTGGCGCAACTCAGAAATTGTTTCTGAATCTCGCGACTGGCTTCGTTCATGATTTTGGGAACCAGATGCGTTTTACCTGTCAGTTTCAGAATTTCATCAACCAGTTCCAGCACAGACACCGGAGTTTCGGTGCTGAAATTGAACGCCTGACCATTGAACTCTTCATCCGGCAGCCGCTCAGCCAAAGTCAGATAAGCGTCAACGGCGTCGCGGACATAAAAGTAATCGCGTATGAATTTGCCGTCGCTACGAATAACCGGCGCTTCGTCTCTGAGCACAGAGCGGATCGTTCCGGGAATCAACCGGTTGAAATTCAAATCGCCTCCGCCA
>JAGNMH010000788.1 GCA_017991275.1 Acidobacteriota bacterium | reverse complement strand
TCGGGCAGCCCGCTGATTTGCTGGCCGCCTCTGCCTGAAGCTTCAAACGCGATTGGCCCGCCGTGTTTCGGAATCCACCAGCCGTAACCGTAATCGCGCGCATTGCCTGTGGACTTTTGCGACTTGGTGGATTCTTCAATCCAGGTTTCGGGAATGATTTGTTTGCCCTGCCAGTTGCCGCGATTCAGCGCCAGCAAACCCAGCTTGGCCATATCGCGCGGCAGCAAATGCAGATTGCCGAAGCCGTGAGCGATGCCTTGATGATCGGCTGGCCAGATGAAGTTTTGAATTCCCAGCGGTTGGAACAGCACGCGCCGAGCAAATGCTTCTGTGGTCATGCCTGTGGTTTGAGCGACAACCGCCGACAGCAAATGCATGCCTCCGCTGCAATAAACAAAGTTCGCGCCGGGTTCGGCGACCATCGTCAAATCCAGCATATGGCGCACGTCGTTTGGCGCGGCCAGCATCTCCCACAAAGTCGGTTCACCACGCGCGGCTTTGCAATCCAAGCCGGAAGACATCGTCATCAAATGGCTCAGCAACACACGCGCTTTGAGTTCATCTTTGTTGGCGGTTTTTGCTGCTGGGAAGTAATTCAGCATCGGGTCTTTGACTGATTTGATCTTTCCCTGAGCCATCGCAATTCCGGCCAGCGTAGTCGTCACGCTTTTCGTCACCGATGCCACGTCGTGCGGGCTTTTGCCGTCGTAAGGATGAAAGTAGGCTTCGGCCACCAGCGCGCCGTTGCGAACTACCAACACGCTGTGAATGCCGTTGATGTTCTTTCGCGCGGTTTCAATTGCCAGAGCCAGTTGTTCGGAATCCACACCCTGAGCTTCGGGAGTTGACGGCCGCAAAACCTGCGAAGTTTGCGGAGCTTTCGGATCTTCAACGAACAGCGTTCGCTCCCAGGCTTGCGGATCGTTTCCAACTCGCGGGTCGCCAGCGTCTTTCAACGTCGTCATCAACTGCGCCGACAGCTTGGCTTTTTGTTTGGCGTAAGCCGGATTGGCGGCGACGTTTTTCATTTGCTGCGGGTCTTTGCTCAGGTCGAACAACTCTTCCGTAGGGCGTTTGGCAAAAGCGTAATCGTAATATCGCCGCCATTTCGTGTCGTTGCGATGCGCCACCAGCCAGGCTTTGGTCGGGCTGGCGTCCATATCGGCAAAGCCCGCGTAAGTGTCTTCTTCCAATTGCTGCCCGGAAGGAGCCGTGGTTGCCGTCACGCTTTTAGGATCGCCCATTGGCCAGCGGTCAGGCGCGAAGTTGCGAACGTACAGAAACTCCGGCGTTCGCAAAGCGCGTTGCGGATAAGGCAGAAAGCCATTGCGGGCTGTGTGAACGTGGCGTTCGCGTCCGCTGATTACCCAGTTGCGACTGGCATCCACCTGACCGCTTTTGCCCGATTGCAGCAAACTCCACAGACTGCGGCTGTTGATTCCGGCGGGCGGTTTCAAACCGGCGGCTTCCAGAAAAGTAGGAGCCAAATCCGGCAAGCTGACCAGATCATCAACGATGCGTCCGCCTTTGACGCCGGGAACTCTGACCGTCAGGGCGACTCCGGTTCCGAAATCATAAAGATTGCATTTGCCGTTGGTGACGCCCGGCATGCCGTGATCTCCGCTGACGACGATCAGCGTTTTTTCCAACTCGCCGGTTTCTTCAAGCCGTTTCAGCAGCAAGCCAACGTAAGAGTCCCAAGCCTGAACTTCGCCCAGGTAATCGGCCACGTCTTCGCGGATTTCAGGCACGTCTGGCAGAAATGCTGGCAGCTTGCCTTTCAGCGAATCCGGTTCGATTCCCCACAGAGCTTTGCCGGAGCCTTTGATCCAGCGGCGATGCGTGTTCGTCGCGCCAAAGAAGTACAAGAAGGGCTGACCGGCTTTTCGGTCGGCCAGAAAGTCATCGAAGTTGCCGCGCACCTGGGCAAAGATTTTTTCGCGCGCTTCGGCCAGCGTTGCGCCCTTGCCGATCATTTCCGTCACGTTTTTAGAAAAATTGTTTGGCAGTTTGCCTGCTTTTTCATACCCGTATTTGCCCGCTCCGAACGGAGCATCATCGGGCGTGCCCGGACTCCAGACTTTGTAAGTTTCGCCGATGTGATAGCCGGCATCGCGCAGCAGCAACGGAAAACTGGGAATCGCCGAATCCCACCGAGCGTCGCGCAAGATGGCTCCGCGCCCGGTGTTGAAAAAGTAACGACCGGAAAGCAGCGAACTGCGGCTGGGCGTGCAGGAAGGCGCGTTGACGAAGGCATTGCGGAACAACACGCCTTCGCGCGCCACGCGATCCACGTTCGGAGTTTTGACGATTTGATTCAGGCTTGGGTGTTTTTCGATTTCGGCTAGGATGCTGGCGTATCGCCCCCAATCATCGGCGAAGCAAAACAGAATGTTCGGCTTGTCGGCGGCTTTGACGGATTGTTTCGCGTCGGAAGAGAAAAGCTGAAGCGTCAGCAACAGCGCGATGAGAACGGCTTTGCCACAAAGATTTGGTTTGGTCATAAGTGTTGTGAACCTCTTTCAACGCAAAGGCGCGGAGAAGCAAAGACGCAAAGGAAAATTTTGATTGAAGCTGGTTTGAGAAATACCAAACGACTGCCGTGCGAAAAACCTTTGCGGCTTTGCCACTTTGCGTCTTTGCGTTGAAGACGGAATTCAATCGTTTGTCGGTCGTGGCGGATTTGCCCAGTGGCCTGAAGTGTCTTCGCCGCTGACCAGCACGCCTTTCAAGTTCCAATCCATTCCGGCTCGAACGTCGGCGGTTGTGTATCGCAGAGCCAATCCGTTGCGGCGTCGAGCCGAGTTGTTCGCTTCGGAACCGTGCAGCAGCAAGTCAGAGTGAATGGACATTTGACCGGCTTTCAGTTGGTTGTAAACCGGAGCTCCGAAATTTTCGGCTTCAGGCACAACTTGATTCAAAATGCTGGGATCGCTTTCTTCGGTCAGTTGATAAGTCAGATGGCCGAAATGATGCGAGCCGGGAATGAATTTCAGGCAGGCGTTTTCGAC
>JAGNMH010000787.1 GCA_017991275.1 Acidobacteriota bacterium | reverse complement strand
ACGAAGTGCTGATTGCCGGTCAGCCGATTCAAACGGAAATCATTTCGATCCTTGCCTGACGATGTAGCGCGAACTGCCGCACGATGTAGCGCGAACTGCCGCACGATGTAGCGCGAACTGCCGCACGATGTAGCGCGAACTGTCAGTTTGCGTCGTCACACGAAAACCGATTCTGAGTAAACCATAGCTCCCCTGACGACCGCCTCTGGCCAGGAAGCGATCTGTCCAGATCGCGCTACTTTTATGAACCGAGGAGAACTGCTAACACGACTGACCATCTGGATCGCCATCGGCGGTTATGCGGTCGGTGTCTGTTTGATGCTGCTCTTTCGTGAAAGCCAGGCATGGCAAAAGCGAGCGCGATTGGCTTGGACTGTCGGCTGCGCTGCTCTTGTTGCTCACCTGATTTGCGCCTTTCACTTTTATCACCATTGGAGCCAGACTTCGGCTTTGCGAGAAACGGCTCGGCAAACCGCCGCAGTCACCGGCAACAACTGGGGCGGCGGACTGTTCATCAACTACGCTTTTCTGACGGCCTGGGTGGCGGACGTGGTTTGGTGGTGGCGCGGATTGGAGCTTTACCAGCAACGACATTGGCTGATTACCGCCGTCTGGCAATTCGTGCTGATCTTCATGGTTTTCAACGCCACAGTAGTTTTCAAAACCGGAGCAGTGCGTTGGGTTGGAGTTGGGATTTGTTTTGGACTGTTGGCAATTTGGTTGAGTCAGTACCGCGCGCGGTAGCAAGCGGCTGATTGCTACGCTCCCTACCGGTCGCGGCACTGACTTCAGATGATTTATGAATATTGCAAAAGCTGAACTCGTGCGTCCGCCGATGTTGCTCGCTCGACTGCCGTTTTATTACGGCTGGGTGAATCTGGCGTTGGCTACGCTGGCGATGGTTGGAACGCTGCCCGGTCGCACGCAAGGCTTGGGACTGATTACCGAATCGCTGCTGCGAGATTTGCAGATTGACCGAGTCCTGTTCGCCGAAATCAATTTGTGGGCGACGTTGATCGGCGCGTTGTTTTGCTTTGGCGTTGGTCGTCTGATTGACCGCGTCGGCAGTCGAGCCGTGCTGACTTCGGTTGTTTTCGCTCTGGCCGCAGTTGTTCTGGCAATGAGCGGCGTTCACACAGTATTCGCTCTGGCGATTCTGATCACGCTGACGCGCGGATTTGGGCAAAGCGCGTTGTCGGTTGTCAGCTTGACGATGGTTGGCCAATGGTTCGTCAAACGATTGAACCTGGCGATGGGTGTTTACGCCGTGGCAATGAGCATAGGTTTTATGATCGCCTTTCCGGTTGTCGGTTCAATTGTCACCGGCAACGGTTGGCGTCAGGCGTGGAGCAGCATAGGTTTCGCGTTGCTGATTCTGGCTCCGCTGGCGTGGTTGCTGGTTCGCCATACGCCGGAAAGCTCTGGCTTGGCGCTGGATGGCGAAAAGGTGGATGACAAACCGGCAGAGACTTTGACTGGATTCACGTTGCGCCAGGCTTTGCTGACGCCTGCTTTTTGGGTCTTTGCGCTGTCGAGTTCGGTTTACGGTTTGATTGCTTCGGGCATTTCGCTGTTCAACGAATCCATTCTGGCCGAACTGGGATTCGACGCCAGTGTTTATCACCGCACACTGGTCATCACGGCGTTGACAGCTCTGGCCGGAAACTTTTTGGGCGGATGGCTGACCAACAAATGGACGATGAATCGGCTGATGGCTTTGGCAATGACTCTGCTGGCCGGGGCGTTGCTGGCTCTGCCTTATGTTCGCAGCGAATTTCACGTCGTTGCGTGGGCTGTGGTGATGGGCGTGGCCGGTGGTTTTGTCATAGTCATTTTCTTCGCGTTTTGGAGCCGAGCGTTTGGCCGCGCGCATCTGGGCAAGATTCAAGGTGCGGCACAATCGCTGACGGTTGTGGCTTCTGCCGTCGGGCCGCTGTTGCTGGCTGAATGCGTCAAACGAACAGGTTCTTACGCTGTAATGTTTTACGCTCTGTCTCTGGTCGTAGCAGGGTTGGGCGTCAGCGCGTGGTTTGTTAAGGATCACCGCCACACATCCCAAACCAGTCATTAACCACTGTCCATTCGCCATTACCCATTAACCGAAAGGGTAAACCTCCCCTGACCGTTAATGGACAATGGCAAACGAGTAATGGGCAATTTTTAGACTATGGCAAAGCCTTGATTCGGATGTTGCGAAATTCCACCAGCGAAGCATGCCCCAGAAAACCGACGTGGCCGGTTTTGTTTTTCAGCCCCGGATGTTTTTTCAGAACAGACTCTTCTTTGACCATGTTCAGATCGGCGTCGAGGATAATCACACCGTTGAGCGTGACGCGAATGCGGCTGCCATTGGCCATGATCTCTTCTGAATTCCATTCACCCGCCGGTTTCAAATACCCAGTTCGAGCCGGAATCACGTCATACACCGAACCGTGATGCTGTTCGGATTTGATCTTGCCTTTGTACTTTTCGTGGCCGTCGTCAAGGATTTGAATTTCCATGCCTTGATAGGCCGCATCGCCTTCGAGCGGAGCGCGAATACCTACTCCGTTGTTTCCGCCGGGTTCGGTTTTGAACTCAAAGCGAAAGACGAAGTTGGCGTACTCTTTTTCGGTATAAAGATTTCCTCCGCCATCCAGAGGACAAACGATGGTTCCGTCTTTGATAACGTAACCGGGGCCGTGACCTTTAACCAGTTTCCAACCGTTCAACGTTTTGCCGTCGAACAACTGAACAAAACCTTTTTCATCAGCCTTGTCGGTTTTGGCCTGAGCCTGTGCCTGTCCGGCGAAAAACGACAGCCCAATCAATAAAGTGATCAGAAGTTTCATAAATTGAAGTCTCCAAATTGAAGTAGTGAAATCGAACGTGTGAGAGCGAATATAACACCGAGGAGAAAAAGCCGACACCTGTTGAAAGCTCCTTGCGACAACATCAGGGACAAACCTAGGGCAATCGCATTATGGGTTAGTTGGCCTTTACAAGCTCGTTGAATTACAAAGAATGTTTTT
>JAGNMH010000786.1 GCA_017991275.1 Acidobacteriota bacterium | reverse complement strand
CCGACTGGCGAGAACTGATTGCCGATGCCGAAGTTGACGCGGTGTACATCGCTACGCCCGTCTACCTTCACGCTGAACAAACGATTGCAGCCGCCGAAGCCGGAAAGCACGTGCTCTGCGAAAAGCCTATGGCAATGAATGTTGCCGAATGCGACCGTATGATCGCGGCTTGCAGCGCGAACGGCGTCAAACTTGGAATTGCGTATTACCGCCACTTTTACCCCGTCGTCCAGCGAGCGAAAGCCTTGATTGCGGCGGGTGAAATCGGCAAACCGGTGGTGGCTCAGGTCAACGCTTTTGAACGCTTCAACCCGCAACCCGGCGAAGACCGTCACTGGTTGCTGGAAAAATCCAAAGCAGGCGGCGGGCCTATGATGGATTTCGGCTGCCATCGCATCGAAGTCCTGACGAATTTGTTTGGCGACATTCGCCGGACGAAAAGCCTAATCGGACGCGCCCTGTTCGACCGCGAAGTCGAAGACACCAGCATCGCAAGTTTTGAATTTGGTACAGGTTTGCAAGCCATGCTGACGGTGACTCACGCTTCGTTTGAGTCTCAGGACACTCTGGATGTTTTCGGCAGCGAAGGTTCGTTGCACATTCCGGTTTTGAATCGAGGCGAACTTCGCGTGAAGACTTCGGCGGGCGAACGGATCGAACAGCATTCGCCGCACGCGAACATCCACTTGCCGCTGATCGAAGATTTCGCGCTGGCCGTGTTGGATAACCGCGAACCGATTGTTGGTGGAGAGATTGGCCGCGAAGTCGCTCGCATCGAAGAAGAGGTTTATGACAGTTGCATGTAGTCACGCCTTCAGGCGGAACGGGCGCGTCTTTCTTTTCAGGGACAATAAACCCGCTGGAAAACTTTCTACTTAAAAGGGAAACGCCACCGTTCCGCCTGAAGGCGGTACTACGAACTTGCACCTGTTCTGCCTGGAGGCGGTGCTACGAACTTGTTGAGGAGAAATTGTGCTGAACGAATACGAATTACGCGTGGTCGGCGCCCTGGTCGAAAAGAGCATTGCTACGCCGGATTATTACCCTATGACGTTGAACGCGCTGGTCAACGCCTGCAACCAGAAAAATCACCGCGACCCAGTGACCAGTTACGACGAAGCCACCGTCGTCCGCGCGCTGGACAGTTTGCGCGAAAAGAAAATGGCTTACACTTTTCACGGTTCCGATTCGCGCGTGCCGAAATACGGCCAGTTGTTCAACAAAGCTTATGAACTGAACAATGCCGAAAACGCCGTCATGACCGTGCTGGCTTTGCGAGGCCCTCAAACGCCGGGCGAGCTTCGTTCGCGGACGGCGCATTTGCATAACTTCGACAACCTGCCCGAAGTCGAAACCACGCTCCACAATTTGTCGCTCAGAGAAACTCCGTTGGTGGTGAAGCTGCCGCGTTTGCCGAATTCACGCGAATCGCGGTTCGCGCATTTGCTCAGCGGAGACATCAACATCGAAGAAATGGCTGTCGCGGTGGAAAAAACCGAAGTTTCGCGCGGCGGCGGCGAGCGCGTGGCCAAGCTGGAAGAAGAAGTCTCCACGCTCAAGCAAAAGCTGGCGGATTTGGAAGGGCAGTTCGCCGAATTCAAAAAGCAGTTTGAATAACTTTGTAATGGCTCGCGCCGTTCTTCGTCGCGGTAGCGACGGTTGATTTTAGCCCGGTGTTTTAACGCCGGGTGAGACGCAATAAGGATTTTCGCGTCGCGTCAGCGACGCCTGAATTCAATCGTCGCTGACGCGACGAAAATGCATCTCTCGTTTCTACCGTGGGTTGAAAACCCACGGCTAAATTCAACTGCCGCTAGCGCGGCAAAGAGGCTGAGCCGGAAATCAATTGTCGGAGCCGTTTAGTGACCGAACCCACTCTCAGCATCACGGACTTCATCACACGCTGGCAGCAATCCAGCGCATCAGAGCGCGCCAATTGCCAATCGTTTCTGAACGAACTGTGCGACGTGTTGGGAGTCCCAAAACCCCAGCCGGCCCAAAACAATCCCGAACAAGACGCTTACGTTTACGAACGCTCGGTGACGTTTCATCACACCGAACATCAGCAAGTCATCACCACCAACGGATGGATTGACCTATACAAACGCGGCTGTTTTGTTTTGGAAGCCAAGCAAGGCAGCGAGAAGCCCGGCGGCGATGAGCAGCCGTTATTTGAAGGCGCGCCGAAATCCCAATCAAAGCGGCAAAAGAAAGGCACAGCCGTGCGCGGAACCAAAGCCTGGGATGACGCGATGTTGCGCGCTCGCGGACAGGCCGAACGGTACGCCAAGGCTTTGCCTACCGGCGAAGGCTGGCCTCCGTTTTTGATTACGGTGGACATCGGCCACAGCTTTGAACTGTACAGCGATTTTTCTCGCGCCGGGAAAACCTATCTGCCGTTCCCGGACGCGCGGTCGTCGCGCATAGCCTTTTCCGATCTGGCCAAGCCGGAAATCCGCGAACGGTTGCGAGCGGTTTGGACTGATCCGCTGTCGCTTGATCCTTCGCGGCGAAGCGCCCGCGTCACGCGCGAAGTCGCCTCGCGGTTGGCGGCTCTGGCCAAATCGCTGGAAGAATCCGGCCACAAACCCGAAACCGTAGCCAACTTCCTGATGCGCTGCCTGTTCACGATGTTTGCCGAAGACGTGCAACTGATTCCAAAAGGCAAGTTTACCGCCTTGTTGGAAGGCCGCCGCGATAAGTTGCAGACCTTCAAACCGATGTTGGAATCGTTGTGGCGGACGATGAACACGGGCGGTTTTTCGGAGTTCCTGGAAGACCAAGTGCTGAAGTTCAACGGCGGATTGTTTGAAAGCAGCGAAGCTTTGTCGGTGACTCGGCCTCAGCTTGATCTGTTGATCGAAGCCAGCCAGGCGGATTGGCGCGAAGTCGAACCGGCGATTTTCGGCACCTTGCTGGAACGCGCGCTGTCGCCGGTTGAGCGCCACAAGCTCGGCGCGCATTACACGCCGCGCGCTTATGTCGAAAGACTGGTGATGCCGACGGTCATCGAACC
>JAGNMH010000785.1 GCA_017991275.1 Acidobacteriota bacterium | reverse complement strand
GGCGGCACCATAGTCTCACTAAAATTTCCGCCTGAATCCTCTTCTGTAGCAACTGGCCCTGCAATTAGACAACCGGCGTTTGAAATGTCGGTGTAAATGCGAATGTCTGACGAAGCCCAGCACATTTTGGTGATACACATTGCAGGGTTGGCGCAAACAACTCTGGCGCTGCCGGCTTTGCGTTCGTTGCGCCAACATCTGCCACAATCCCGGATTACGGTTGCGGCCAGTTCGGTGGCGGCTGATCTGATTCGATTGGCCAGTCAGAATGGAAATTGCGCCGATGAAGTTTTGACCGTTGGCAGATTGCGCCACGCGGAACTGTTGAAACCCACGGCTTTTTATCGCAGCACAAAGGCAATCGGCGAACTGCGACACACCAATTTCGATCTGGCCATAGAGTTCAACAAAAACACCGAAGGCAGTCTGGTTTTGAACCTTGCCAATCCGCGCAAACGTCTTAAACCAACAAAACCTGCAAACAAAGGCTTAAGCGGTATTCTTGAACAATTCACTCAGTCTGTCTCGACGGGAACACCGGCAATGACTCATCTGGCTCACGAATACCTGAAGAAACTGGAACCATTAGGCGTTCGCCCAGTTGAATCCGAACCTCGCCTAACAACCGACCGCGAAGCCGATGCGCGTATGGAAAAGCTGCTCAAAAAACACGGCGCTGAATTCGGCGAATTGCTGGTCGGCATTCATCCCGGAGCCGGACGCATTCAGCACCGCTGGCCCGTTGAGCGATTCGTTTCGATTGCTTCGCGCCTGATTCACAACTTCAACGCACGGGTTTTGGTTTTCGCTGGGCCACAGGAAAGAGGACTGGCAAAGCAAATCGTCGCTCAATTACCGCCGAAACGCGCCATAGCAATTCAGTCGCCAAAGCTGCCCGATCTGGTTTCGGCATTCGCCCGGCTGAGTTTGTTGGTGGCCAACCACAGCGGCCCGGCTCATGTTGCAGCAGCAGCCGGAGCGCCGGTCGCCGTAATCTCAACTTTTGTAAAACATTCCTCGACAGACGTTTTGGCCGCTCGCTCCGAACACATTCGAGCTTCGCATGTGGCAATGAATTCAGAAGAAGCTGTTTACGAAGCAGCCTGCCGCCTGTTAAAAATGAACCGCGCAGAATCTCTGCGTGATAGATGATTTAAGGTAAAGAAGACAATTTAGACAGGATTGACACGATTAACAGGATTCTGACGAAGTCCGCTGAGTTCCAGTCGCGTCCCTGGTTCATCCTGTAAATCTTGTGAATCCTGTCTAAAACCGATCAAGGAGTTATTGATGATTCGAAAAGCACTTACTATCTCGTTGCTAATTGTAGCCCTGGCGTTTTCGCCATTCGCCTCTTTCGCAGACGAAGGCATGTGGCTGCCGGATTCGCTGGGCAAGCTGCCGCTGGCACAGTTGAAAAAGCGCGGCTTTGAACTGAAACCTGAGGACGTTTACAGCACAACTCAGGCAAGTCTGAAAGACGCGATTGTCCAAATCAGCATTGGCGGAACCGGCTCTTTCGTTTCGCCGGAAGGCCTGATTCTGACCAATCATCACGTAGCCTTCGCCGCCATCACGCGCGCCACCACGACCGAAAAGGATTACATCAACAACGGCTTCCTGGCGAAATCGCGCGCCGAAGAAATTCCGGCTCAAGGGTACACAGTTTCGATCCTTCAGGATTTCAAAGACGTCACCGCCGAAGTTATGGCCGCCGCCAAACCTGAAATGTCCCCCGCAGAGCGCGACAAAGCCATGAGCGACAAGCGCGGTGAAATTGCGAAAGCCGCAATGGCCGGGCGCGAAAAAGACGGCATTCGCACTCAAATCGTCGAAGCCACCAGCGGGTTGCAATACTTCCTTTACACTTACCTGACCATACGCGACATCCGTGTGGCTTATGCTCCGCCTAAATCAATCGGTTATTTCGGCGGCGACCCGGATAATTTTGAATGGCCGCGTCATTGCGGAGATTTCACCTACCTGCGCGCTTATGTCGGAGCCGATGGCAAACCGGCGGGTTTCAGCAAAGACAATGTGCCGTTCAAACCCAAACGCTTTTTGGCCGTCAACGCTGGTGGCATCAAGGAAGGCGATTTCACCTTTGTGCTCGGCCACCCCGGCGCGACTTATCGTTACCGCGAATCCTATTCGCTGGAATATCGTCAGAACATCCAACTGCCGGATCAGATTGCGACCTTCAAAAAGCAGATTGAATCGCTGACCAAGCTTGGCGAAAAGAATCCTGCGTTGAAAATCCGGCTGGCCGATCAAATCTTCGGCTTAAGCAATTCCATGAAAGCTTACGAAGGCGCGGTTGTCGGTTTGAAGAAAACCAATCTGGTCGAACGTCGCCGCGCCGAAGAAGAAGCCTTGAAAAAATGGCTGGATGCGAACCCGGCTGCCAAAGCCAAATACGGCAACGTGTTGCCGCAAATCGAAGCCTTGTACAAAGACCTGACTTCTTTCGCTGCCAAGCAAAGCGCCTTCAGCGAGTTGTTGGGTTCCGGCGATCTGGCAAACGCCCTGGATTACGCTTACCTGCGCGCATTGGACAAGGAAAAACCCGCGCACGAACGCAACCCGCAACTTGGTGACGGCGCATTGCCGCAAATCACCAACCAGCTCAGCGGTGGTTGGAGCGAACGTGAACCCGAAGCCGAAGCCAGCGCCTTGGCAGATGCTCTGGCCGGGCTTGGCAACCTGCCCGCCGATCAGAAATTCGAGATGGCAGAAAAACTCTTCGGCAGCCAAAGCGGCGATGCTCGCAGCGCAGCCGAACGCGAATTCGCCAACAAAGCCATCGCAAATTCAAAATTCAAATCCTTCGACGAAGTGAAGAAACTATTTTCAGCTTCGGCGGCTGAGATTCGCGCAATGGACGATCCGCTGCTGAAACTGGTTGTTGCCGCTGCTGACGAAAACGCGCCTTTTGCCAAACGTCAGGCCAAATTCAACAGCGAAGTCGTTCGGCTGCGTCCGAATTACGTCGCCGCCATGTTGGAAATGAAAAATGCGCCATATCC
>JAGNMH010000784.1 GCA_017991275.1 Acidobacteriota bacterium | reverse complement strand
CTACGGTGACTTCGGCTCCGGCTTTGCGGCGAGGATTTCGTATTTCGGCCAGGTAGGGCAGCGCCAAACGTTTTTGCGGAACCAAGACCAGAATCGAATGCGCGGGAATGCCGGCGTCAATCAAATGGCGCAACCGTCGCACGCCGACAGTCGTTTTGCCGGTGCCAGCCGCACCGCGCAAGGAGATTTTGGCATCCAGCGGCGAAGCGACAATCTCTTCCTGTTTTTTGGTCAGTCGAATGCTCATGCTTTTCGGCGGGCTGGGATAGATAACGGAACAAACGGAATGAACTGAACAAACGGAAACAAGACTCCGTCCTTTCCGTTATTTCCGTATGTTCCGTTATCTCCTTATCTGTTTCCTTGAGTCGTTATTTTCTTAGCTGCTGAACCATCGCTACGGCTTCGGTGGCCAGTCGCTTCACTGCGGCGAAATCGCCAGCTTCAAACAATTCCGGCTTGACCATCCAGCTTCCGCCGCAGGCTACGACCTGAGGCAAGGCCAAATACTGGCCGATGTTTTTCGTATCAATGCCGCCGGTCGGGATGAACTGCACCTGTTTGTAAGGAGCGCAGATCGCTTTCAGAAAGTTCACTCCGCCTGCTGGTTCCGCTGGGAAGAACTTCAGCACATCCACGCCTTTGGCCAGATTCATCTCGACTTCGCTGGGAGTGCAGACGCCGGGAAAGATCGTCACGTTTTTCGACAAGCAAAAATCCACAGTCGTCGGATTGGTTCCGGGCGAAACGATGAACTGCGCTCCGCAATCAATCGCTCGCTGAGCCTGTTCCGTCGTCAGCACAGTTCCTGCGCCGAGCAGCAATTCGGGAAAGCGTTTGCTGATTTGTTCAATCGCTTCAGCAGCCGCCGCTGTGCGAAAAGTGATTTCCGCGCAAGGCAATCCGCCCTCGATCAAGCTTTCAGCCAGCGGCAGCGCGTGTTCCAGTTTGGGCAAAGCGACGACGGGAATGATTCCCATCTGCCGCACACGTTCGATGATGTTCACGATTCAACTCCAAAATCAGGATTGGGATTCAAAGGAAAGGCATCTTATGGGAAGCCCCAATTTGCGGCAAGAAGCGGCTAAATTTGGAGTGCTGCGGCTCGGCGCAGCTTTTCTTTCATTGCCAGAAACTTTCTGTTGGCCGGTGACGACTGGCAGCGAACGCGAAAGCTGCACCAAGCCGCAACACTCCACGCCGCTATTGCCCTCTCAGCTTCAACCACCGAGCCGGCTGTTCAAAAATCGTCTTCGTCGGTTTGAGGCAGAATCTCCTGTTCAACCAGTTCGCGCCAAACAGTCAGCACGCTTTGGCTGGTTTGGGCAGCATTCAGGCAATCCGTTACGGGGCCAGGGTCACATTTCAATTCAGGGAAAGTGAGCAGCAGCAAGGCCACATCACGCCAGTCAGTACCGGCTTTCGGTTTGCCGCGCCGTTGGTGATACGAGATGACTTTGCTGGCAATTAACTCGGCAGGCGACAACACATTTATGTCGTCAATGCGTTGCAGGTGCGGAAACGAAGCAACTGATCTGACATCCACCAAATGCCGGTTGCCGGTTTTCTGTAATTGAAAGATTCGATAGCCAAGTCCGTCTTTGATCTCACGCACTCGGACGGCGACGTGAAATAACCGGCTGAGATGTTCGCGCAATTCTTCCGCCAGATCGGCTGCGCGCGTAGACATCAAATCCACATCCTGAGTAGCGCGCGGTTCGTTGACGTAGACGTTGACGGCTTGCGCGCCGAATAGAACTACGTCGTCGCGCCCACGCAGGAAGTCAATCACCGCGTTCTGAATCGTGGCCAGCGGCAGAGCTTCTTTCATCACGATCTCCCGGAAGTTGATTGTGTCGGCGACGAACATACGCGATTCCCAAACTTAAATGACGAAAACTTATTGCGGAGCTTCAGAGATAACCGTTAGGCCGCTGACTGTGGCGTAGTCTCTGCGGTTGTGAGTGACAAGCGGAGCTTTATGAAGTAACGCCGTTGCGGCCATCCAGGCATCAGAAATGGCAAGACCACCTGCGCTTCGCACTTGTTCGTAAACTTCTGCCCAGATGCGACATAAGACATGGCTGGAAGGAATAACAGTGTAATCCGCCAAAAATTCACGAAGCTCTTCTCGCCTGGCCGTTCCCCAGCGATGAGCAATAGTCCATCGCTCCAATTCAGCAAGCGTCATAAATGAAATACAGAGAGCGCTATTATCCAGATGAGGTTTGTACAGTTGCGCTCTCGTATCCATTTTGAAGAGATATGAAATGACGTCAGTATCAACAATCAGTGTCTGCATCAGTCAATATCCCGAATAGTTTGTTCACTCCGCCATTGGTAAAGCTCTTTCAAAAATTCGTCCACATCGTCATCAGCTTCCTCGCCGGGGACTGGGCCTAACATCTCCTCAAAGGAGCGTGGTCGTGTTCCTTGTTCTTGCATCAATTGCTCAATGCTCTTAAATCCATTTTGCACATTAAGCTCTTTATCAAGCATCAGGCGTAACTGCCATTTTTCATCCGGCGACAGGTGCTTGGCTGCTGTCATTACTCCAGACAAAGTCATGTTTTCCATTGATTCACCTCCAATTGAAGAATGCGGATTGAAGAACGTGCATTCTTCAATCCGCATTCTACTTTCGCTGATTGCGATTTGACTAGGCTGTTGTGCCTACGGCCTTTGTGCCTTGCTTGTCGGCCAGTGCCGCGTGAGCAGCGGCCAGCAGAGCGATCGGCACTCGGTAAGGCGAACAACTGACGTAGTTCATGCCGACCTTGTGGCAGAAGATCACGGATTCGGGATCGCCTCCGTGTTCGCCGCAGATGCCTACTTTCAGGTCAGCTTTGGACGAACGGCCTTTCTGGATTCCGATTTCGACCAATTGGCCTACGCCTTCTTGATCGAGCACCTGGAAAGGATCGTCGCCGTAAATCTTCTTCTCGACATAAGCCGGGAGGAATTTGCCGGAATCGTCGCGGCTCAAGCCCATCGTCATCTGAGTCAAATCGTTGGTTCCGAAGCTGAAG
>JAGNMH010000783.1 GCA_017991275.1 Acidobacteriota bacterium | reverse complement strand
GGCGCTGACGACTCGGACATCAACCGGGATCGAATGCGAACCGCCCAGCCGTTCAACGCGCCGCTCTTCCAGCACGCGCAGCAGTTTGGCTTGCGTGTTCAAACTCATATCGCCGATTTCATCCAGGAAGATTGTGCCGCCGTTGGCCTGTTCAAACTTGCCTTTGCGCTGGCCGGCGGCTCCGGTGAAAGCGCCGCGTTCGTGGCCAAAGAGTTCCGATTCGATCAGTTCGCTGGGCAAAGCGGCGCAATTCATGGCGACGAATTCCCCGCTTCGCCGATGCGCGCTTTGTTCGTGAATGGCGCGGGCCACCAGCTCTTTGCCGGTTCCCGATTCGCCGTGAATCAACACGGTCACATCCGTGGCCGAAACTTTCTGGATCAAGTCGTAAATCCGTCGCATTCCGTCGCTGACGCCTAGCAGGTCGCCTACGCCGCGCGCGGCTTTCAATTCGGCTTTCAGCCGCTGGTTTTCCTGCTTCAACCCAACAGCTTCCAGAGCGTTTTTGACCACCAGCCGCAACTCATCAACTTCAAAGGGTTTGGCCAGATAATCATAGGCTCCCGCTTTGATGGCTTCGACAGCGGTGCGTTCGTTGCCGTGAGCCGTGATCATCACCACCGGCGGAGCGTCGTCAGATGCATTGAGTTCGCGCAGATAATCCAAACCGCTGACGCCGGGCAGATTAATGTCGAGTAGCATCAAATCGGGTTTGGAACCGACGATTGCCTTTCGAGCTTCGGCAACGCTTCCGGCTTCGGCGACAGAATAATTCTTCAGCGCACGCGCCATTCCGTACCGCGCTGCTTCTTCGTCATCAACAATCAAAATTTTCGCTTCGGACATAAAAACCTCGCTTGGGAAAATCATAACGGCAAGGTCACAACAAACTTTGTGCCAGGATTGTCGCCATTCGGACTAACAATGGAAACCTCCCCGCCCAGTTCACGCACTCGCCGGGCGACAATTGCCAGCCCCAAACCTGTTCCGCGCTGTTTGGTGGTAAAAAACGGCTCGAAGATTTTTTCCCGCTCTTCCGCCGAAATGCCTTCTCCATCGTCGCTGACCAAAATACGCAGCTTGCCATTCGCCGTTTCGCTTTCAAGTCGGACTTCGCCTTCGACGTTGATTGCCTGAACAGCGTTAAGCGCCAGATTCAGCAGCACTTCTTTCAACGCCGAAGCTCGCTCGCCGTCAAACTGCGGATTTGTTTTCAAATTGACACTGACTTTTACCAGTCGCTGTTCGGCTTCGGCGCGAGTCAGCGTCAATACGCTTTCGACAATTTCACTCAAGCTGGCAGGCTTTGCGGCAACGGCAGACGGACGCGAAAAGCTCAGCAGTTGAGAAACGCTGCGGTTCAACCGGTCAACTTCGCCGGTGATTAAATCCAAATCGCGTCCATATTCACGGCTGACGACTTCGTCTTCGCGCATAACCTGTGTGATTGATTTGATCGCCGAAAGAGGATTTTTGACTTCGTGAGCGACGGTCGCGGCCATCTGACCCAGCGAAGCCATGCGTTCGCGTTCGGCCAGTTCGCGTTCCAGCTTCACTTTTTCTTCCAGGAGTTGGCAGTTTTCGACGGCAACGGCAAAATGACCGGCCAGCACCGAAAGCACTTCGCGCTTTTCAGAAGTCAGCAACTGAGGGTTGCCGCCAATCAGCATCAATCCGACAACGCGACCTTCGCGCCAGAGCGGATAACACGCCAGCGCGCCCAGCGGTTCCAGCAGAGGCATCTGTTCGATTTCAATCAACTGCCCGGCTTCGGCTGCTCGACAGGCTTCGGCTTCGGCTGGATTAGCCTGATTGGCGGGAATGATTTTGACTTCGTTCAGTTCCAGAGCTTCGCGCAAACGGCGTTCGGCAAATTCAACAAAGCGCCCCAATTCGCCGTAACTGGAAGCCGCCGCTCCAACCTGAGCGACCAGATCGCGGTACAAACCGACTTCGATGGTGAAGAGTTTTTTCAGGTAATGTTCGACCGCTCGGCGCAATGGCGCGGCTAGCACCAGCACCACCAGAATCAACAGAGCTTCAATGACATCTGCTCGCAATTCATAACGCGATTGCAGCGCCAACCCCAGCCGCCGAATGCCGTACAGATAAACCATCAACACAATGACGGCCAGCACGGCGTAAACAAAACTCTGGCGAATGACCAGCTCCAGATAGCGATAACGATAAATGTAGTAAGCCACAATTGCCGTCGGAGCCAGCGACGAAAGTTTTGCAATCAGGTCGAAGTACTTGCCGACGCCGGGCCAATGCCGGGCGCCGAAAACATAAGTCAGCAAAAACAACAGACCGATTCCGACCAGCGTCGCGCCTAACACTTCAAAGAACCGCCGTTCGCGCGCCGAATCCCAACAACGCGACAACCGCCAATCAATCGCCGCGCATTCGCCGAACACAAACACGATCCACAGAATGAACGGCAGCAGCAACAATGCCAGCTTTTCCATCGGCGGCAGATAAGGCTCGCTCCAGATTTTCAACAGCACCCACGGCAGCGAAGCCAGCGGCAAATAACCGGCGGCAATCAACGGCCTGAAAAATCTTTGCGGAGCGCGTTCATCGAACCAACCCCAAACCCGCAAATGCGCGTGCGCCAACGTCGGCGGCAAAAATGCCAGCGCGACATAGGCCACGGAATCCGCCAGCCGCAACCACCACAAAGCCCGCGCATCTTCGAACAACATTTCGTGAATCGTCGCGCCGAAATTCCCCAGATGCCACAAACCAATGCTCAAGCCCAAACCGAGCAACGAACGTTCGACCTGCCGAATGCCGTATCGGCTCAAGATCATCCAGCAAAGGTAAAGATGCAGAGCCGCTCCGGTGGCGAAACCGACCAGCTTCAAAATGTCATACGGCAACAAAACAGGTGGAGGGGCAGCGGGCGGAACAAAAGCAAACAGGAAGTTTAGTAAAGGCAAGGCTCTCATGCGCTTCAATTCCGGGAAAACTACTGAGCAAGTCCCCAGCCCCAACGGGGCAAAATGCGATAGCTCAGGGCATCGCCCTGAGAAAGTG
>JAGNMH010000782.1 GCA_017991275.1 Acidobacteriota bacterium | reverse complement strand
AAACCATTCCATCTTTGACTTCATAACGAACTCCGTTCCAGTCGTGATGTTCAAAGAAAAGCTCGGCGAGTTCAGGGTAAATGTCGTCATCGTTGCGACGAATGATCGAAACAGCCTTTCTTCCTCCGGCGCGTCCGGCATTTTTAGTCCCACTGACTGAGGCTTTGGCGGCATCTTTTGATTTTGTTGCGATATAGGCGCCTCCGTCCCAGCCTTTTTCCAAAGCGTAACGTCCGCCTTCTTTAGATTTTGTAGCTGCATAAGCGCCTGCTTCACGAGTTTTTTCCAAGCCCAAAATCGCACTTTCTTTGACTGCGCCAGTTGTGCGTTGAACAAGGTTTGGGTCATTGGGGTCTGGCGCCGGATAAGGTAGCCCAAGTTTTTCATAAGTCGCCGAATCAATCCCGCCGCTGACCGGCAACCCATTTTTGCGCTGGTAAGTTTTAACAGCTTCGCTGGTCCCGGCATCCAGTTGGCCGGTGATCGGAGTTTTTAAGTATCCCAGTTTTCGCAATTCAACCTGAACGGCAATAACCTCGTTCTTGTTTATGCGTGCTCCAGCGGGAAGTTTCTTTGGGTCTGACTGTTGCGCTGAGGCGGAAGTCAGAAGCAGACAAAACGCAATTATCGTCAAAACGCCGCGCCGTAAATTCTTAACTGTGATTATCTGAGTTTTCATCGGTTTTCTTCTCCCGTTTGCGCGATTCGCGTGGAATCTGAATCCGGTATTTACGGATTTTGCTGTACAGGCGGGGGCGATAAATTCCCAACACCTGAGCCGCCGCCTGTTTATTGCCCTGAGTGCGCTTAAGAGTTTGTTCTATGACTACGCGCTCAATTTCTTCCAGAGTCATGTCGGGTGGAATGTAAAACGCCTGAGGCGAATCTTCCAGCGACTGTTGGCCGAATGGTAAATCTTCCGGTTCAATCCGAGAGCTTTTGGCCAGCAGCACTGCGCGTTCGATCGCGTTTTGAAGCTCGCGTACGTTGCCTGGCCAGCGATGCGCGAAGACCCGGTGATAAGCCGACTGGGTAAAACCTTGCAAAGGCCGGTTGTATTTTTCCTTAAATTTCTGAAAGAAGAAATCAGTCAGCAGTTGTAGATCTTCTGCGCGCTCGCGCAGTGGCGGCACGTTGATGGTGATGGTCGAAATTCGGTAAAACAAATCTTCGCGCATCAAACCTTCCTTGATGGCTTCGCGCGGCTCGCGGTTTGTGGCGCAGATTAACCGGAAGTCGGCTTCAAAAGTCTCTGTCGCGCCGACCGGGCGAAAACGACGTTCTTCCAGAACGCGCAGCAGCTTCGGTTGCAATTCAATCGGCATTTCGCCAACTTCGTCCAGCATCAAGCTGCCGCCCTTGGCCTGAGCTACCAGACCCGAACGATTTTGGATTGCTCCGGTAAAAGCGCCTTTGACGTAGCCAAACAATTCGGCTTCGATCAATTCTTTTGGCAAGGCAGAGCAATTTACTTTGACCAGTTCGTTTGCCGCGCGTAGTGAATTGAAGTGAATAGCGTTGGCAATCAATTCCTTGCCGGTTCCGGATTCGCCAATGATCAAAACGTTGGCGTCGCTTTTAGCCACGCTGGAAATTGTTTCGTAAATCATCTGCATGGCCTTCGACCCGCCGATGATGCTGGAAAACTCCTGCTTCTGAAAATGCTTTCGCAGGCTTTCCGATTCATTCACCAGCCGTTGGCGTTCCATAGCCTTTTCAACTAGCAGCAGAATCTGTTCCGGCTCGAATGGTTTTTCAACAAAATAAAACGCGCCGGATTTGGTGGCTTCGACTGCTTCTGAAACCGTTGCATGACCAGTGATGACGATCACTTCGGTGTCCGGCGCGCGTTCTTTTACCAGTCTTAGCAGTGATAAACCGCCCTGCCTGTCATCCGGCAATTGAAGGTCTGTAATTACCAAATCAGGTGTGTGCCGTTCCAGTGTTGCGCGTGCAGAACCGAAACTTGAGGCAATCTCTACATTGTATCCTTCAGCGCCGAGCAGCAAACGCAGCCCGTCGGTTATCGAAGGTTCATCGTCTACGACAAGAATTTTATTTTCACTTTTCAAGAGCGGGTCTCTCCAGCGATCTCACCAAATCTAGAATCTTAAACTTCAAAATCCAATTGTTATTCTGATTTCCAAGCCCGAAGGCTCTGAAGCCAAGGCGACAATCTGCCCGCCATGAGCTTCGATAATACGTCTGGCCAGTGTCAGGTTGAGCGAAGTTTTGTTCATACGTTCATTTGTCAGGAAGGCGAACAAAGATTGTCGCTGTTCTTCTGTCAATTGTTTGCCTTCGTCAAAAATCGAAAACATCAATCGTGCATCGCTGCTTTGCAGTTTGAGTCTCAGTTTGGCCCCTTCTGCCGAAGCCTCGACTGATCGAACAATCATCGCACTGAGTGCCGAGAGCATTTGCTGCGAATCAATTTGCATCGGTGGTGTTTCAGCAATCTCGGTTTCAATTTTCAACCGGCGTTCCTCAAATTGCGGACGAAGCTGGTTGATCGCCTGTTCGACTAAAGAAGCAAATCGTGTTTTAGTCGGCTTCAATTCAACCGGTCGCGACAGCCTGCCGATAAGCGTGGCATTTTCCGACATGTCATTTATGGTCTGAACTATTTTGTCGGCAATTTCCAATCCTTCAGCCACATCAGGATTCCCGTCGAATCGTTTTTTCAGATAAGCGGCGTAAAGCTTAAGTCCACCCAACTGGTTCTTGAAATCGTGAATCAATCGCGCGGTCGCCCGCCCGATTTCGGCCAGCCTGACTTGTTCATTCACGTCATCAGAATCGCCGTCAGAGCCATTCATATTGGTCATCGCTACACCCTTAGAAATAGGGGAGAAGTGGATGGGGGAAAAATCTGTTGATTGAATATCGCAGCTATGGTGCATCTCAGCAGCGAGGCTATGCTAACAAACCGAACTGCCAATGAGAAGGTGTTGGAGTTGGCAGTCACTGACATTCGGTGACGCCGTCTTTGGTGAAGCTGCGATGCCAAGCACCCGGAGTATAAGTATTTTCAGTCAGCACGGGAG
>JAGNMH010000781.1 GCA_017991275.1 Acidobacteriota bacterium | reverse complement strand
CCCCAAGGCGCAACAGACGTTGGAACTGCTGACAGACCTAAAAAAATAAGATAAGAAAATTGCTGGGAATGAAACGAGTTTTCGGAGGAGAAATAATGAGTATGCTTATTGCCGAGGAACAACCCTGTGGGATGAGGGCCGGTGGGATGAAGGCCAGTTTGTTGAAGGGAAGATTCTTCGCCTGTTTTCTCTCGTTAGCCCTAACCCCGTGCCTGCTTATAACTTCATTTGCTCAAGGGCGCGGGGCGGCATCAAATGGAAACGAAATTACTTTTGATCACCGCTCCACGGAGATTCAGCGTGTGATTGACCGTTCGACAAGCTACTTCCAGTCTGCTGAAGTCAATTTCAAGGACGGAAATTTTGAAAAGGCGCGCCGCGAATATGACCGCGCGCTTGATATTGTTTTGGAGTCCGGGATTGACGTCCGCACTGATGCCCGGTTGCAGCAGTATTATCAAACATTGGTTGATAACGTATTTCGCCGTCAAATGACTCTGCTGTCAGCGCTGCCGTCAACAAACAATGCAGTCGCCATCAGCGAAGAGCTTCAGCAAACCCAACAACCGGCTCAAAAGTCAGTCTCACAAAACCAACAAGACAAGAATAAGAAAGACCAGCCGGCGACCACTGATCGAGGTGGCTTTGGACAGCAAACCTTTGCGCCTTCTCCATTGGACGAATTGGCGAAAATCAAACTGACTCAGGATGAAACCAAAGACGTCAGTGAACAGCAGGTTGAATCGGCGGTCGCCCAGGCCAAGCTGGATTTCAACTTCAAGCCTAATGCGCTGATTCAAAGCTTCATTAACTACTATCAGGGACGTGGCCGCGCCACGATGGAAAACGGGTTGCGCCGGTCTGGCCGGTTTATGACGCTGGCGCGCAAAATCTTTAAGGAAGAAGGCGTTCCTCAAGACATTGCCTGGCTTGGTCAGGTTGAAAGCGCCTGGTCGCCGGTTGCTCGTTCGTGGGCTGCGGCGGTTGGATTATGGCAGTTCATTCCCGGAACTGGCGCTCGTTACGGCTTGAACCAAAATTATTATGTTGACGAACGTTCGAGCTTTGAAAAAGCGACTCGTGCGTCGGCTCGTTATCTGAAATGGCTGGCAAATCGTTATGACGGCAACTGGGAACTGGCGATGGCCGCTTACAATTCCGGCGAAGGCCGTGTTGATTCGGCGGTTGCGCGTTCGGGTTATGCCGATTTCTGGGAAATTTATCAGCGCGGTTTGATTCCGCAGGAAACGCGCAATTATGTGCCGAACATCCTGGCCACCATCATCATCGCCAAAGACCCTGAGAGGTACGGCTTTGAAGGCATCAAACCCGAGCCGCCGTTGATGTACGATTTCGTCAAGGTCAATAACATGACCGACCTGCATCTGGTTGCTGACGCAGTTGACGTATCTTTCGACTTTTTGCAGGCGCTGAACCCTGAATTGAAACGCGGGGTGACCCCGCCTGGCGTGGAGCATTTGCTGAGAGTTCCGACTGGCAAGGGGCGTGTGTTGCAGGCGGCGTTGTTGCGCATACCGGTTGAAAAACGCTCTAGCTGGCGAATGCTGACCGCTCAGGCCGGAGACGACTTCGATTCTATCAGCCGCAAGACTGGCGTGTCGGCTGAAGCCATTGAACAGGTCAACGGTGGTTCAATCAAAGCCGGGCAAAAAATTATTATTCCGGCTGGCGGAAACGTCCGAATGGCCTCTTTGACTTCGCGTGGGTCTGCTGCGACGGCTCTTTCGGTCAAAGGTGGCACGGCAAAGGTTATTACCTACAAAGTTCGTCGAGGCGAAACGCTGGGCGATATTGCCGGTCGTTACAATACTTCGGTGCGCGACATTGCGACACTAAACCGGATCGGTACCTCTGAAAAGCTAAGAGCCGGACAGATGATCAAAGTTCCGGTACGCTCAGGCCGTTAAAGCCTTTGAGCGTTATACAAAAGGCGCAACACACGAAAAGTTTTCTCCTTTTCTTGACGTGTGTTGCGCCTTTGTTTTGTTTGGCCGGACAATCTCAAGTCTGGACTTTGGACTCAACTCACTCCAACCCAATCCAGCCGCTGACGGGCGTCAAAGTCTTCGCTTTCAAATCGATTGAAACCATATAGGCGCCTGACGCACCTATTCGGCGGTTGGCACTGTAGCTGATAGCTGGCGTCAATCCGGTTTTGAACTGATAAAAAGTTTCCAGCGATGCAATAAGCCTTTCGCGGTTCAAATCACGGCCAATTCGTTGCAACGCTTCGATCAGCAGTTTTGCCGAAGCCAATGCAATCAACTGCACAGGTCGTGAACCGTTTGGGAGTTTGGATGTTTCGGTCAAGCTGCGATATTCGGCTATGCCACTGGCTTGCAAGTCGGCAGGTAGAGTCGGATAAGCCAGAAAAATTTTTTGATTGAATGCGGCGGGCGCGTCAAAGATTTCTCGCCCGGCTTGTGCGCTCGGAGCAAGTAGCGTTGGATGCCAGTTCAATCGTTCAGCCACCGCCAAAAATTCATTTTGTGCCGCATTCGACCCAATAAAGAAAATCAGTTTGACGCGGTTTTTCAATTTGTTAATCACTGTTGTGGCGTCGAATCGCTGAGAAGCGATGGCAATTTTTTCCAGGGCTGGCAATTCTGCCTTTTGCCATTCAGAGGCGATTGATTCAGCCGCCGCCATCGAAGCCCGATCGTCGAAATGCAAAACTGCCGCGTGTGCCGCTTGGTCCGCAAATTGTTTGGAGGCGAATCCGGCTAACACACGAGCCTGTTCGTTCAATCCGCCAAGCAAATAAAACACAAACCGGTTCGGGGGGGATTGTTGAAAGATTTGATTTGAAATTGCGCCGACCAAAGGGATTTCTTTTTCAGCCGTCATTACCGACAAAGCTTCGTCAGCGCCGGAAAGGAAACTGGCACAAAGCGCAAAAGGCCGTTCACGATCCAGGAATTCTCTGACCGATTTAGCTGTTGCCGCTGGCGAGTCGTGCGAAGAGATAAAACGCGGTTCAATCTGCCGCGCAAATACGCCTCCATTTCTATTTATCCGGTCGAAGTAAG
>JAGNMH010000780.1 GCA_017991275.1 Acidobacteriota bacterium | reverse complement strand
TCAAACTTTCATTTTCCGACAAGGCAAACAACGGAATCGGCATGTCCGCGCAATAAGCGCAATCGCGTTTGCCGAAAGTCAGATAAGCGCGTTTGGCTTCGGGAATGGATTGCACGTAAGACCATAACTCCATCGCCGGTTTGAATTCGGGAATCGTGTTGCCCGACCGAGCCAAAGCTGCCCCGTGTTTGCGGTCGTACATTCCGTGGTCGTGTGTGACGTAACAGCCGCTGCGAACGACGACGCGAAAGTTTTCAGTCAGCGGCCTGGCCATTTGCTGAACTCGATCCAGAAAGGCGCTGCCGCCAACGCTGAACAGCGGCAATTCGTCGCCAGTCCATTGTTCGCGCAAACGTTCGGCCAACTTGCCCAAACCATTCAGAACGTCGTCCACCATTCGCGCTTCTTCGTCACGAGTCGGCGCGCTGGCCAAACCTTCAAACGCTTCGACGCCGCAAACTTTCAACAGCGGATGTTTGGCGGCTTCGGCCAGTACGGCCACACCGTCGGCTTCCGAACGAACGCCGGTTCGCCATCCGTTGTGCCCCCATTCGACCAGCACGTTGATCGAACGCCCTGCGCCGTATCGCTTCAAACCATCGGCTAGGTGGTTGACGCTGGCGACGCTGTCCACCAGACAATAAAACTCCACGAACGAGTAACTGTTGATGGCCGCCGCCAGTGAGCGCAGATTCGACGAGCCGACAATTTGATTGGCAATCACGATTCGCTTGATGCCGAAGTTCAAGCAGACCATCGCTTGCGAAACCGAAGCGACTGTCATCGCCCAGGCTCCGTGATCGAACTGCCGAGCGAAAATCTGCGGACACATCGTCGTCTTGCCGTGCGGAGCCAGCAAGAAATTGTTCGCCACACACCAGTCGGCCATCGCTTGCAGGTTGTGTTCAATCGCCGATTCTTTCAGCGTCATCAGCGGAAAAGGCAAATCGCCTTTCATCACGTTCCATCGTTTGGCGGCGATTTCCGCCGACGAAATTTGCGCGCCATACGGCAAGCCTTTGGTGGTGTGGTCAAACGTCAGTTCTTTCAGTGCAGTCAGGTTCATAAATCTCCAGATTGGCAAGTAGATGTTTTATGGTCGGCGATCCTACCAAATGTTCGGCTTGAAAGCTTTACGGTTTTGATGAGCGTTCATTGACACCGTCTTTGCGCAGAGTGTAAATGAGCCGCAGAAATCAAACTCACCCAACGGAACCGAAAACAAGGAGGATTGGCATGAAGGCTAAAACAAGAGCTTTGGTGAGCATTGTGTTCGCGCTTTCTATTTTTCTCGGCAGCGTAGCCGCAAGCGGGCAAGAGCAAAACCAAAAGAAAGCACAGCCGAACGATGAACGTTGGCAGTCAATTTTTGACGGCAAGACGCTGAACGGTTGGAAGCCATCCGCTCCGGGATTTTTCACAATTGAAGACGGAGCCATCACCGGCAAAGCTTCGCGCGAACAAACCAAATCGCCAGTGTTCATTGTTTGGGAAGGCGGCAAGGTCAAAGATTTTCGGCTGCGGTTTCGGTGTCGGGTGGATGACACGATGGATAGAGCCGATATTCATTTTCGCACTCAAGTTAACGGCGAAGATTTAGCAGGAGGGTATTTAGCTAACTTTTCTGGTTTTTATCGCGGCTTAAGAGAAGTGAATGAGGAATACAGGCACAGGCCAGACGATTTGGCTGAAAAAGGTGAAAGTAACCTGCTTAAAGAGGATGGCAAAAAAGTTACGACTCATTTGAGTGGGAATTTTGACGATATTTTTAACGGTAACAAAGTTCAAAACTGGACTGATTACGAAATCCGAGCCATCGGCGGACACATCGTTATTGAAATCGGCGGCAACAAAATTTCCGAACTAATAGACCAACGCAAAGAGAAGGGCCCACAAGCAGGAATCATTGCTATTTCTCTTGATGCTTTTGGCGAGATGCGGTTCCAGATCAAAGACATTGAACTGAAAGTTTTGCGCTCTCAGTCGGAAGATTCCGAAACGATATTGGCTAACAACAGAATTGCGACGATTGAAGCGATCTTCAAGGAGTTAAGCTCTGGCTCCGCTGAAAAGGCTCTGGAATTACTCAAACAGAACCCTTCGTTGGTGAATGTCCGAAATGAATCGAAACAAACTCCGCTGCACGTTGCCGCCGCTGGAGGTCATAAAGATGTCGTGGCCTGGCTTGTAGCCAATGGCGCAGAGTTGAACCCGGTTCCTTACAAAGACTCTACCCCGCTGCACCGTGCCAAAACCGCAGATGTTGCCCGCATTCTTATCAAAGCAGGCGGCAGGTTGGATGCGCTGGATTACGATGAAAACACTCCATTGCGTTCTGCTGCACGAAACAAGAACCTTGAGGTGATGAAAGCGATTCTCGAATCCGGTTACAGGATGGATTTGATCTCGGCGATTTATCTTGGCGACCATGAGTTGATTGCCAAATTGATTCAAGAAGACCCAAAGTCAGTCAACCGACTGGCTGATGGCTCCGAAGAACGAAAAGAAAACAGTTATGGAAACTGGTCGCCACTGATGATCGCTATTTGGCAAAAAGACTTAAAGATTGTGCAGATGTTGCTGGATGCCGGAGCCGACGTGAATGATAAAACCGGGTCACGTGTTATCAGTGGTCCTCCGCGATGCGGGACAGTTACTTCACTGACAAACGCCTTGACTGCCGGGAGTGCCGAGCTTGTTGAATTGCTGCTTCGTCACGGGGCGGACTTGGAGGTTGATTGTGGATTGCAGTGGGGCGGGATTATGAATCTGCGTCAATTCATTGAAAAACACCGATCCTACTACCCACCTGAAATCATCTCCTTGCTCGAAAAGGAATGGCCGAAGAAAAACTGAACGGGATGAATCGAAAATGAAGAACTTGCTTCTAGCTCTCTTGATTGGATTGTTGCCGATAGCTGCGCTGGCGCAAACGCGCCCAAACGTCGTGTTGATTTACGCCGATGACATTGGCTACGGAGATGTGTCCGCTTACGGCGCGACCGGAGTCAAAACGCCGAACATTGACCGGCTGGCGAAAGCCGGCTTGCGGTTCACG
>JAGNMH010000097.1:6305-11287 GCA_017991275.1 Acidobacteriota bacterium | reverse complement strand
GTTCCGTTGCGATTGCTGCCCGCAGCCACCGCAATGTACTGCGCCGTTTTCGGATCAATCGGAGCATTAGCCGCGTCGGGATTAACGTAGCCGGTCGGGCTGGTTGCGTTCGGAATTGCGCGCACGCCTTTTTGGCCGAAAGGATTGAAATCCGGTCGGTCGTTGTTGCCGCCGAATCCGTTGGCGTCGGCTCCATTGGTGACGGTGTAAGGAACTCCGGTTTCAAAAGTGGTGATGCCGGAAATCTGCCACCCGCCGACGATGCGGCCAAGCACGCCTTTTTGTTCACGCATAAACGGCAGGTCGTAAACGTAAGTGAACACAGCGCGATGCGTGCGGTCGAACAGCGACACTGCGCGCTCGTTGCGTTCGCCGCCCAGAATGTGCGGCGTGATCGAAAGCGAGCCGTTGCTTAATCCGCCTGAAGCGAAAATTTCACTGTTGTTATCAATCAGCTTCGCCCAGGTGTAACCGCCAGTCAGCGCCAGCCCTTGGCTGAATCGGCGCGACACCGACAACTGCGCGGCGTTGTAAGACGACGAACCGCTGTTTGATCGAATGGTGCGACCACCCTGCAAATTGTCCAGACGCCCGCTGGTGGTTCCGGTGTAACCGGCTGGCGTAACACGCAAACTGGCCGGAACCAGCGGATTACGGTCTTCATTCATGTAAAGCTTCGTGCCTTTTGAACCGACATAGGAAGCGTCAACCATCAACTTGCCAGGCAGTTCGCGCTGAATTCCCAGCGACCAGCGTTGAAAGTACGGATTGACCAGATTCGGATCAACCAGCGTTTGAGCGTCGAATGGCGACAACGGACGCGCCGTTACAGGCAGCGAGTTGGACAGGTTGGCCAAACCACGCGGATTGGCAGTCGTGACCGAAGAGATGGTTTGCGTGGCAACTACGTTCGGGGCGGAAGTCGCCGCGTTCGAAGCAATGTTGTTGAAAAACGAATCGTAGCCAATCTGATAGCCAGTTCGGATAACCGTCTTCTTATCGCCAAGCAAATGACCCAACACGCCGTCTTTGAACGAAGGCGTGTAAGCGATGCCGACGGTTGGCGCAAAGTTGTTGTTATCTGCCGCGGCCTTGCTCGGTTGCGTATACGGCCCCTGCAAGGTCACAGGGTCAACATTGAACAAACCGGTGAAAGCTGCCGTGCGAACGGAATTAACCGGGTTGCCGAAGTTTTCGTAACGAGCGCCCAACGTCAATGTCAGCGCATCGCTCACTCGCCAGCGATCTTGGAAGAAATACGCCTGACGGAAAAGCTCCGGGTAATAACGCGGGCTGCCGAAATCGCGATTGGCGCTGCCCGTGCCTGGGCCTGCTCCGCCGAAATCGTCAAGGTAATTGGCCAGCCCGGTGAAACCTCCGCCCGCGCTGTAATTCAGCGAACCGCGTTCGTTGATCGGCGCGAACTGCCGCGAACGCTGTTGCAACAGGTCAAAGCCGAAACGGAAGGTGTGGTTGGATTTGATGTACGTCATCGTGTCCTGAATGACGTAGTTGTTGGCGATGCGGCCTTGCGGCAGATTGGTTTGAATGCCGAAGTTCCAGCCTATGCCCTGAGCATTGGTAATGCCAGCAATGGTGATGCTGGGCAAAGCCTGCGCCAGCGCGTTCGGTGGATTGAATGGAAAAGCCAGCGCGATGCGGTTGTAAGACAGTCGCAGTTCGTTGGTCATGGTTGGCGAAAAGACATGCGTTTCGCTGAGCAGGAAGTTCTGAAAACGATTGGCCTGGCTGGTGGTAAACCCCGGCAAACCAAGCGTTGCGCCGCCAATTGGCGCGTTCTGGTCGGCGAACAGGTAACGCGATGAAAACTGCGACTTGTCGCTGATCTTGTGATCAATCCTGACCTGATACTGAGGCTCGACGAAACTTTGCGCGAACGCCGTCACCGCCTGACCGAACTGAACATCGGGGCGATTGTTGCCCAATGCGATATTGGTCAGGTTGGCAACGCCGATTGCGCCATCGGTGACAGCCAGCAAAGAGTCAACCCTCGCGTTCGCCCCCTGGGCAAACAACTGGCGCAAAGTGGCGCGTCCGGCTGCCGAAGGAACCAGAACACTGGTGACCGTGTTTGAAGCCTGTCGCTGGTTTTGATACGAACCGAAAAAGAAGGTGCGATCTTTACCATCGTACAAGCCTGGAATTTTCACCGGGCCACCAATGGTTCCGGCAAAAATATGCTCCGTGCCATAGGGCGGATAACCGCGCAGCTTCAGATTCGGATCAAGCGATTGAGTGTTGGTCAGCGCATCGTCGCGCGTTGAATCGTATTGCCACGAAGCCGTTCCATGAAACTGATTCGTTCCGGCTTTGGTGATGGTGTTGACCACCGCTCCACCGGCGCGTCCGAACTCTGCGTCGTAATTTGAAGTCTGAACGGAAACTTCCTGAACCGCGTCCGGGTTCTTGATCTGGAATCCCTGACCGGCAATGGAAATGTCGTTGTTTTCGGTTCCGTCAATCAGGAAATTATTCGAGCGTCCGCGTCCGCCGTTGACCGAAAACGTAGCGACTCCGAAACCGAAGCGATTGGTCGAAACGCCTGGCAGCGTCAATGCCAACGCTACCGGGTTTCGCAAAGCAATCGGCAATTCCGTAATGCGCGCCGCGTCAATGTTGCCGCCGCGCACCGGAGCTTCTGTTTGCAGCAGCGCGCCGGATTCGGATGTCACATCAACCGAAACTTCCTGAGTGCCGGGCGACAACTGAGCATCAACAGTCGAAGTCAGGTTGGCGCTGACAATGACGTTTGATTTGTTGATTGCGCCAAACCCTGACGCCGTTACTTTGATGGTGTAAGTTCCCAGGTCAACAGCGTCGAACCTATAAAAGCCTTCGCTGTTGGCTACGGTCGTACGGCTGACGGTTGTCGCCGTGTTGGTCAAAACTACGTTTGCGCCGGAAATCACCGCTCCGGTCGGATCGGTAATAGTGCCGCTGACGGTTCCGCGACTTGTTTGTGCGAAAGCCATTGCCGACAGGCACAGCAGCAAAAACGAACAAAGCACTGCTTTGATTTTCATTTTTCCCTCCTATTAATCTCTCACTGAGTAAACTCAGTCGTTACTGGTTTCGCTTGGATAAGCATCCAAAGCGATTGACTTAAAAAGCAGTGAGTCAAAGCGCAATGCGCGTTCCACTTCGTTCAAAAACACAGAAAAGGCCTGATTTCATTGATCGAAAATTGCCGAGCAAAAAAGATAAGGCGAGCGGCTTCAAAAATTCGGATTTGGAATGAATTCTCGGATTTGGCTGGATGCGATGTTTTGGAAATACGTTAAAGGAATTGGTGAGAACCAGGTTGGCTAATCAGACAATGCGACAACCCATTACGCATGAATGTAACAAGACTCGGCAAGCATCAAAACTTGCCAAGTTACAAATATAGTTTTGTGGCGTCAGGCTTTTCCCCCGCCAGTCATCAGCATTCCGATCTCTTGGCCGACTTCCTGTTGCTCGGCTTTTTGGGGATCAACTTCGCCGACAATGCGGCCTTGATACATCACCAGCACTCGGTCTGACAGAGACATGATTTCTTCAAGCTCAGCCGAAACCAGCAGGACTGCCGCACCGGAATCGCGCAGTTCAACAAGTTTGCGGTGGATGAATTCGATGGCTCCGATGTCCACGCCGCGCGTCGGTTGAGAAACCAGCAGCAGTTTTGGTTGGTAATCGAACTCGCGTCCGATGATAAGTTTCTGTTGGTTGCCGCCTGAAAGCGCGCGAGCAGGCAAGGCAGCATTCGGCGGACGAACATCGAAATCACGAATCAGTCGTCCGGCTTTTTCCGCAATCGCCGCTTCATCCAGCAAGCCCAAGCCAGTCGCAGCCGGTTTGCGGTAATGCGAACCCAGAATCGCGTTGTCGGCCAGATTGAATTCCAGCAACAAACCTCTGCGATGGCGGTCTTCGGGAATGTGTGCGATGCCGAGTTCTTTCAATTGACGCGCCGAAAGTCGAGTTACTTCGCGGCCATTCAGTTCAAAACTCCCTGCGCTGGCGCGATGCAATCCGGCCAAAACTTCTATCAATTCAGTTTGGCCATTTCCTTCGACTCCGGCGATGCCTACGATTTCCCCAGCGCGAACATCAAACGAAACGCTGTTCAGCTTTGAACCGGCGCTCAAATTTTTGACGCTCAAAACGGCGGCTTTCGGTTTGGCTTCGGGCTTTTCAACGCGCAGCAGAACTTCGCGGCCAACCATCATTCTGGCCAAATCCGGCGCACTGGTTTTGGCCGTCGGAGTTTCTCCAACGACCTGGCCGTCTCGCATAACCGTCACGTTGTCCGACAAAGCCAGCACTTCGTTCAGCTTGTGAGTGATGATGATGATCGTCTTTCCCTGCTCGCGCATTGAGCGAAGGATTTTGAAAAACTCTTCGACTTCCTGCGGAGTCAGCACCGCAGTCGGTTCGTCCAGAATCAGAATCCGAGCGCCTCGATACAGCGCCTTCAGAACTTCGACGCGCTGTTGCTGGCCGACTGAAAGCTGTTCAACCAGTTTGTTCGGGTCAATGTCGAAGCCGAAATCGCGCGAGAGTTTGGCGATTTGTTCTTCGGCCTGTTTGAAATCAATCTTCGCGGCATTGCCCGGTTCGGCTCCGAGCACGATGTTTTCCAGCACAGTCATCGGCGGCACAAGCATGAAATGCTGATGCACCATCCCCAGCCCAAGCGCGATGGCGTTATGAGGATTGCGAATGTCTCGGCGTTGGCCATCAATGAAAATCTCTCCTTCGTCGGCGGTGTAAAAACCGTACAGGATTTTCATGATCGTAGACTTGCCCGCGCCGTTTTCGCCGACGATGGCGTGGATGGTGTTGGCGGGAATTGAAAGGTTGATGCCTTTATTGGCAATGACTGCGCCAAATCGCTTCGTAATGCCGCGTAACTCGATGATGTTGTTTGAACTCATTTTGAAGCCTTATTCAGAAGTTGCGATTCAACTTCTTCGCCGCGC
>JAGNMH010000097.1:0-6205 GCA_017991275.1 Acidobacteriota bacterium | reverse complement strand
GCCGCCACCAAGCAGGTACATGACCAACGGAAAAAGAATTGGGGAAAGAATTGCCAACGTCAACACCAGCACAATAACTACAACGATGATCTCCCATTGCCGATCAGTTTTCATTCGCTATTCCAATTGCCCGTTCAGTTGGTTAAATGTTTTCCCACTTGAACTGACGATATTCAGCGATGCGTTGATAGTCACCGGGGTTTTGGGTTAGCACCGTCAGCCCAAACCTCGCCGCCGACGTAGCGATCAAGGCATCATTAATCATCCGCGCCCGACCGACCATATCAAAGCCATACTTTACGCCAATTTTTGAAAGGATTTGACCTGCCAGAATCCAGTCCAGCCTGTCTGGAACCATAGTCGTCCAACGCTTCTAAATTCCCGTTCGAGATTCAAAAATTCTTTGCGTGTTCTTGAATCAACCGCTCCGACAAGCAACTCTTCAAGCACAACCACGCTCAGCCAAAGTGGTTGGGTTTGCTGACTGCCAAGCCTTGCTGCACGACGCAAACTCAGAACGGATTCGTCGCCTCTCCGCAACGAAGAAATGTAAACAGAGGTGTCGAAGAGAATTCCCGCCACGCTTTACTCTCCCAAACGCCCAAACACATCTTCGACCTGTATTCCGCTTTTGAGCAGTCGCTCTGTCGCCTTCCAGGCCCGGCGATTTCGCTCGCGCTCAGCAATCAATTCATCAAGCGCCAGTTCAATCACCTCTGTTTCGGTTTCAACGCCAAGAAGTTTCTGTGCGCGTTTGAGCTTGGTTTCGTTTACTTCGACGTTTGCGGATTTCGGACGTTTTGCTGTGGTTGCCATTTTAATAACTCCTTCAACTTACTTGGCCATGGCATCAGTAACTTTGATCTTGCCAGCGATGATGTCTTTCTTCGCTTGCTCAACTTTATCTATGACTGACTGCGGAATTAGGGCTTTGTTGTATTCATCCAGAGCGTAATCCACGCCTTTGTTTTCCAGGCCGTAAACGTGAACGCCGCCTTGGAATTTGCCTTCGGTTTCGTTTTTGATGACATCGTAAACGGCGTTGTCTATGCGCTTCATCATGCTGGTCAGTATGAAGCCGGGTTTGACCCAGTTCTGGTTGGAATCAACACCGATGGCGAATTTCTTGTAGCTTTCCGCTGCGTCGAAAACTCCCAAGCCCGAATTTCCTGCCGCCTGGAAGATGATGTCCGCGCCTTGTTCGTATTGCGAATTGGCCAGTTCGCGTCCTTTCCCCGGATTGTTCCAGGCTCCGTCGGTGATGCCGACATAATTCCTGAGCACAACGATGTTTGGGTTGACGTACTTCGCGCCTTCTTCATAACCGGTGGCAAAACGGTGAATCAGCGGAATGTCCATTCCGCCGACAAAGCCCAGTTTGCCGGTTTTGCTGGTGGCGGCAGCGATCATTCCAACCAGAAAGGAGCCTTCGTGTTCTTTGAAAATCAGGCTGGCGACGTTTGGAGTTTCGGCTACGGAATCAATCAGAACGAAATGAAGCTGGGGATAATTTTTGGCGACTTCGACCAGAATCGGGCCTTGCGCGAAACCTACGCCGATAATCAGGTTGTAGCCATATTGCGCAAAGGCTCGCTGCGCCGGTTCAATCGAAGTCGGGTCGCCCGGTTCCACGTCACGATACACAACCGGCAAATCTTTGGTCGCTCGCAAAGCTCCAACGTAGGCGGCGGCGTTGAACGAGCGGTCGTCTTTGCCGCCGATGTCGTAAATGATTCCGACTTTGGATTTGTTTCCAGAATCGGCGGTTACGTCACGCATCGTGCATCCACCAGCCAACAATCCAATCGAAACAACGAAAGCGAAAAGAACACGTTTGGTCATTTGAAGTCCTCTGGTTGAAAAGAAAAAAGCCGCGCGCATTTTCAGCGAAAGCGTCAAGGCGCGCAAACATGGCCTACTCCGGTTCGTCCGTGTACCACGCTTCGTGCAGCGAATAGTTTTCGCACGACAAACAGCCTGTCCAGCGCCACTTGTGCTTGCAGCCCGGACACACTCCGTGAGTATCAAAAGTGTTCCATTCCCAGCCGCATCCTTTGTAGTATTCCGGCGGGCCGTCACCGCCACAAAACCATCGGCTGGAAGATTTGGGCTGCCATTTGCAGTGCGGACAGCGAATGCGGCTATAGTTGGATTCGTCATCATCAAGCTGCTTTACAGTGTCCAACTTGTCCGTCGGCATCGTGCCCTTTTGAAAAAGCGCGAACAGGAAAGCCACGCTGAAAAAACGGCGAACGGATTTTTGTTTGGCTAACATTACTTTCCCCCTTCACTGGCGGTTTGCCCAGCGGATTATAGGCGCACGAGTTTACCGAAGCCAGATTGCGCGCTTGACACTCCTGACGGCTTCGTAGATGTTTCGCTTCCATAGTTCGCTTCTGAGGACGCAATCATGAAAACAAGCTTTCGGATAATCGCTTACGGAATTCTTTTGCTGCTGACTTGCAGCTTTACTGAATGTTACAAACCAGTCGGGCGCGGCGACGGATTGCCCAAACATATCAAGACATTGGCAATTCCGGCCTTTCAAAACCCCAGCCTGCGGTTCAAGGTCGAACAACGATTCACTTCGGCTGTGGTAGACGAAGTGCTAAGACGAGCGCGAGCACTGAAAGTCGTTTCAACCGCCGAAGACGCCGACGCGGTGGTGCTCGGCACAATCAAAGGCTTCACGTTGCGCCCGGTTGGACTGGACGATCTGGGTCGCGCGCGCGTTTTTGAAGTCACCGTCACCATAGGTTTGACCGTTAAGGATCAAACCAAAAACAAAATCCTTTTCGACAACCAGAACTTCGTTTTTCGCGGCGAATACGAAATCGCTGGCGACCCGAAAACCTTCTTCAGCGAAGAAGGCCCGGCAGTTGATCGCATCGCCCGCGATTTTGCCAAAAGCGTGATGACTACAATTCTGGAAGGGTTTTGATCCAGCCGCAGATTAACGCCGATGCGCGCAGATCAAATCCGGTGGCGTTTATTCGTGACCATTCGTAGCTGATCCTGCTCCTCCGGCGGGCTGTTCCCACAAACAATCCGCGTTTATCCGCGTCAATCTGCGGCTGCAAATTTGAAGAATGAAAAAAGCCAACTCACAAGACGCGGTGAAATCGCAATCCGATTTTGACCGCAAACTGAAAAATGGACAGATTGCGCCGGTTTACCTGTTTGAAGGTTCGGAGCGGCATCTGCGAGATCAGGCGTTGAAGAGACTCACCGAAGTCGCGGTTGATGCTTCGGTGCGCGATTTCAACTACGCTGTAATTTCGGTTTCGCAGGGCGATCTGGACGAAGCTCTGGCGATGGCCAAACAGTATCCGATGATTTCTCAGCGGCGAATGATCGTCGTCACTGGCTTTGAAGCGATCAGCGATGACGACCAGCTTGAACTGTTGAAGACCTACCTAAAGAACCCCGTCGAAACCTCAGTGCTGGTTTTTGTCAGCGATGGTTTGGACAACCGCCGAAACATCTCAACCATGCTGCGAAAAGGCAGCGAAGTTGTCAGTTTCGATTCGCTGGACGAACGCAACGGCGCTCCGAACTGGATTCGGGACTACGTCACTCGCGCGGGATGTTCGATTGACCAGGCTTCGGCGGCTTATCTGGTGGCAATGGTCGGAGTTGATTTGATGCGGCTGTCGAACGAACTGGAAAAGCTGATTGCTTTTGTCGGCGACAAAGGCCGAATCACTCAGGATGAAATTGACGAACTGGTTCGCCATTCGCGCGAACATTCCAACTTCGAATTGACTGACGCCGTCGTCGAAGGCAATCGCAAAAAAGCGTTGAGTTTGCTTCACCGGATTTTCGACAACGCTTCCGAATCGCCTCAGTCGCTGAGCCTGATGATTCTGGGAGCGATTGCCAGCAATTACCGCAAGATGCTGGGCGCAAAAGAGTTGATGAAACAGAACGCGCCCAATTCCGAAGTCGCCAGAATCGTCGGCTTGCCGCCTTTCAAAGTCGGCCAGTTCAACGAACAAGTCCGCCGCGTAGAGACCTCGCAAATCCTGAAAGGCATCCAACGGATTGCCGCAACCGACGTGGCATTGAAGACTTCAATGGCTACGCCGCGAATGTTGCTGGAAGTTTTGATCTGCGAACTGTGCCCGAAAAGATAAAAGCCTGGGACTGGCTTCAGCCTGTTGCTTTCTCCGACTGATTTTTCTCAGAAAACAGCAGTCTGAAGGCTGAACGCCATGCTTTTCAAAGCAGGGCATTTGCAAAGTCGGTGGAGCGCAAATCTGTCCAGTTTGCGTTTTGGCTGGAAGTGGCTTGGCAAGCCAGATTACGTCTCGGCAGAAGACGCAAACTGGACAGCTTTGCGCGACTTCGTTCGTTTCTCGGTAGATTCGTCCATTAGCTGGACAGGTTGTGAAATGCGAATCTGGCACTCTGAAAGGACTTTGCAAAAGCCCTGCTTTTCAGAACCTTTCGGGCTGACATCGCTGCCCTGCCCTGCTACACTCCGCCTCGCTCGCATCGCCCCACATCTTATTTTGGGAGTTCAATCAAATGAAACTGAAACACACCCTGAGCTTAACGACTCTTTGCGCCGTCTGGCTGGCGCTGGCAGTTGTTGCGTTTGGACAAGCGGCAACCAATGGACAGGCAGCGGCTGGCGCGCCGAAAATTGCCATCAAAACAACCGACCACAACATAGGCGAAGTCAAAAAAGGCGTAAGCGCAAGTTATACGTTCGTATTCAAAAATGAAGGCACTGCCGACCTGGAAATCAAACGCGTCGCGCCAACCTGAGGATGCACGGCAAGCGACTTCACGAAAGTCGTCCCTCCTGGTCAGGAAGGCAAAATCACACTCTCAATCGCAACTGAAAACTACAACGGCGCGGTCACAAAATCCGCAGAGGTTTACACCAACGACCCTCAAAAAGAGCAATTTACTTTGCTGTTGAGCTTGATCGTGCTCAGCGACATGACACCCAAAGGCAAGATCGTTGGCCCATTCATCGTTGGCCCAAACAATCAATGGACGAACCACACTGCTTATGGATTCAGCGTCAACGGATTGATAACTGTCACCAACAACACGGAACAACCGATCAAGATCATCAAAATGGCTCCGGGCGGCGAAGCCTTCACCGTTAATCTTCAAACACTGGAAGAAGGAAAACGCTACTCGCTGGACGTTTTAAGTTCGGTGAAATTGCCGGTCGGCAATCACACTCAGACAGTCAAACTGACAACCGACAGCAAGGAAATGCCGGAATTGATAATTGACCTGCAAGTCGTCGTCTTCCCGGCGGTGACGGTCAACCCAGTCAATCTGGTTTTTGAAAACGTCCCGGTTACTGAAGCTGACGCCGATGTCACTTATCTGAGCAAGTTCGTCTGGTTGAAACTTGGCCGAGGCGATGGATTGGAAATCAAATCAATGACTTCCGATTTGCCGTTCATCAAAGCCAAAGTCGAATCCAGCAACGGCAACGGTCAGGCTTTGGTTTTACGCATTGGCTTCAGCGAAAAACCTTCGGTGGGAACTCACAAAGGCAAGCTGAAAATCGTGACAAACAACCAATACGTCAAAGAATTGGAAGTTCCAATCACCGTCACTGCAAAGTAAGAACCCGTGAATTGAAATTGCGGATTGCGAATCCATCAACCGGTTCGCAATCCGCAATTTTTTTGAGGCGTAGTTTTTGAAAAGGCGTTTCAGGCTACAGCCACTTTGGCTTCACCATTCAAACCGCTAACCTGAACCAACATTGGCTGTTCGCTGGTTTTGCTGAACCGATCAACGCAGACCAGGCAGGGATAATGCAGCTTCTCTTTTTGAACAGGATCGGCGGCCATCACCAACCGTTCTTTGTGAACCTTGCCAATCAAACCCATTAAATTGCCCAGCGCATCTGATAGGCTAACCTTCTTCAAATCTCCAACCACATCTTCGCCGTCGTCCTGGGCATCCCGGTAATTCGACAACTGGCAGCAGAGCGTCAGTCGGCCTTTGTAGTCAATGTTCAGGTCATCCATCATCAACGGCGCGCACCGAGGCAGAAAATAGTCGGTGTAAAAACCGACGGCCATTGTGATTTCGTGACGGAAACCCGACATGACTCGCGCCACATCGCGTTCGACCGCCCGCCACTCATTCAAAGGCAGAATCAGGACTTCGCCCATGTTGTGTTCGGTCGGATTCTGATGACCAAAGACCTGCCGTTTAACCTTCA
>JAGNMH010000779.1 GCA_017991275.1 Acidobacteriota bacterium | reverse complement strand
CTGATCGTAATCGGCGGCCTGTATCAGCCAGTAACCACCGATGATTTCCTTGGTTTCGGCATAAGGGCCATCGGTGACCACCTGATCGGCTCCCATTCCACGAATATTCTTTCCGGGTTCTTCACGAAGTTTGTTCAAACTGACCAGATGACCGGCCTTTTGAAGTTTTTCTGCCCAGTCACTGTATTTCTGAATGATCCCCTGAATGATTTCCGGGGTAATTTCAAAACCTTCTGGTATCTCCATCGAATCCTGGGAGATGAGCATAAATTGCGGCATTGGTTTTTCTCCTTAACGGTAAAGTTGAGTTTGGACGGCCTTCGGCCATCAAGAAAGCATCTGGAAGCAGAAGATTTGGTCGCGTCATTTTACGCCAAGCCTCGTTTTCCGACTTATAGACGAACGAGCTTTACGAATTTCGACACGGTAGACAATTATTTTTTATCCGGCATGAGCGGCGGCCAATAACTCAGACCCGAGTTCGGAAAGATGTTTTTGGACGTAATGGCGGACTTCGGCAGGTGTATTAAGTCCGATGACCTGAGCGGCAAACCTTTCGGCATCAGCCAGTTTGATAGAGCGAACCAGACGGCGTATGGCGGGAATGGCACTGGGAGTCATGCTTAAATCGCGCATGCCCAAACCAATCAGCAAAATCACCTGAGCCGGGTTTGAAGCCATTTCTCCACAGACGTTGACGGGAATCTGCATTTTGCCGGCTGCGTCAGCCACCATTTTGACTGCGCGCAAGACAGCCGGATGCATTGGATCGAACAGTGCGCTGACGTGTTCATTGCCTCGATCAACCGCCAGCAGGCTTTGAATCAAATCGTTGGTTCCCAGGCTGAAAAAGTCTGCTTCGCGCGCCAGAGCTTCAGCCATCATTACAGCGGCAGGAACTTCGATCATCACACCGATTTCAATGTCTTCTTCGTGTGGGACCTTGTCGGCGCGCAATTCGCGCTGGACATCACCGATGATGCTTTTGGCCTTTCGGACTTCATCAACATTGGAAACAAACGGCAACAGAATTTTCAGGTTGCCATGTGAAGCGGCCCGCAAAATTGCTTTGACCTGAGTGCGAAATATCGGTTCGTTACTCAGCGACAAACGAATCGCGCGCAACCCCAAGGCAGGGTTGCGTTCCGGTTTGAAACCATCCAGGTGCAATTTGTCGCCGCCCAGGTCGAAGGTGCGAACGACGGCTCCTTCTTCGCCTACCATATCGGCCAGAAATTTGTAGGCTTCATATTGTTCGTCTTCAGTAGGCAAACCGGATTCGGCCTGGGAATATAAAAACTCCGAACGGTACAGCCCGACTCCTGTGGCATTGAAACGGTGATAGGTGTCAACTTCTTCGATTAATTCGATATTGGCGCGGAGCCGGATTTCACAATTATCGGCAGTGACGGCCGGCAGTTCGCGCTCTTCGATGTCGTATTCAGCTTGTTGCTGCTGTCGCTGGCGCTCTTCGGTGTAAAAGATCAGCGTTTCAGGCGAAGGGTTCACAATCACCACGCCCGCTGTTCCATCAATTATGACGGTTTCGCCGGAACGGACGCTTTCTGTGATGTCGCGCACACCGACCACCGCCGGAATGTTGACGCTGCGGGCAATGATGGCCGTGTGCGAAGTCCAGCCGCCGATGTTGGTGACAAAACCAAGCACGTTGCGCGGGTTCAAATCGGCCGTCACCGAAGGCAGCAAATCGTCGGCGACGATGATTGAATTATTCGCCAGTTCATTCAGACTGAGATGTTTTGTTCCGGAAAGGATTTTGGTGATGCGGTAGGCTACGTCTTCGATGTCGCTGCCGCGTTCGCGCAAATAATCGTCTTCGATCTTGCCGTAAACCTCCAGCAAGTGCTGAGTCACAACGCGAACCGCCCATTCGGCATTGGCATTTTTAGCGCGAATGAAGCTTTCAATCTGGCGACCAAGCATTCGGTCCTGCAACATCAACAGGTGGGCTTCCAGAATGTAGGCGTGATCGGAACCCAGCGCCAGACGGACACGTTCAATATCTCTTTTTACTTCTGCCTGGGCTGCGCGAGCGGCGTCGCGGAAACGAAAGACTTCGGATTCAAGCTGCTCTGTCGGCAGATAGGCTCTGACAACGCGGCCACGCGAATCATCCACCAGAAAAGCGTTGCCGATGGCTACGCCCGGGCAAACCCCAATGCCTTCGAATCTTTCTTCGGGGATTTTCTTCATCAAATTTCCTCCCCTTACTCTTCGCCAAATTTATCAGCTATCAACTGGCATAAAGCGCCAATTGCTTCTTCTTCATCAGGGCCTTCTACGATGATTTCAATTTCTGTGTTCTTAGCCGCAGCCAGCAGTAATACGCTGAAAATGCTCTTGGCGTCGGCGCTTTTTTGCTTTGCTTCGATCAAAACCCGGCTTTGAAATCTGGCTGCCAGTTTGACCAACTTGGCCGCCGCGCGGGCATGAAGCCCCAGACGGTTTGTTATGACAATTGTGCGCTTCTGCATTTTTACGACTGTGAATTTACGATTTCAGGTTGGTGAATCATTACCTGCCAGGCGAGAGGACTTCGCTGGCCAGATAAATCGTGTTTCTGCCCTGATCGCGCACCTGGCGAGCTGTTTCCACCAGGGCTTCATCAGGTTGTTGATCGGCCAACCGCAAAATCATAGGCAGGTTGACTCCGGTAACGACTTCAATCGGGGCGTGACCCAAAAAAGTGCTGGCCAGATTCGTGGGAGTGCCGCCGAACATATCGGTCAAAACGATCACACCAGCGCCCTGATTGACACGCTCAATGGCCTTGCCGATTTGTTCGCGCGCGGTGTCAACGTCATCGTGCCAGCCGATTGAAATAGCCGTCACATGATGAATATCACCGACGATGGTTTCAGCCGCGCTGACCAGTTCGGTCGCCAGATTTCCGTGAGTTACGACTACTCCTCCGACTAATGGCATAAAGTCTCCGGTTCGGTACCGTGCGCGGTACTGACTCAATCCACAGGTAACACCGTGCCGATGATGTTGTAACCGCCGTCAACGTAAATCAGTTCGCCAGTGACTCCGCGACTGAGC
>JAGNMH010000778.1 GCA_017991275.1 Acidobacteriota bacterium | reverse complement strand
TCCTTAGGTTGGTGCGTCAGGTTCGCTGTTTAGGGGGAGGGAAAATTGGATCAGCGTTGAGTCCGTTCTTTGGCTTTTTGCCGCGCTTGGTGGAGCGCGTCGAATATCTCCGTCGGTTCCGGCTGTTTAATTACAGACTCAACTTTCATCTCTTCGACGGCATCGGTTTGAGTTGCGTTGGCTGAGGCTGTGGCAAGTTTAACTTCGGCTGGTTTTGGGAATTTTGGTTTTAGCGTCGGCCTCAATCTTTGCAACATGGGCAGTGCGCGCGCAATCACCAATCCTACCAAGCCTGTATGCCGTTCCAGCACTTCGATCAACAACAACCCAATCGCCGTCATCAGCAGCCACGGTGTAAGTTCTATCAATCGCGGCCGGCGTGGTAAATCTTTCCAGACTCCTGAAAGCTCTAATCGCTCTTTTCCGCCGGTTGCGTCAGCCAATCGAGCCAGGGCGGTCCGGCCTTCGTCAACTTCAACAGGTTTGAATTCGGGTGAATAAGGAAGCGTGACCGGCGACAAGGTCAGCGGCGAGACTCCGGGAACTTCCACCGTGGAAAGGGCGGTTTCACTGCCGTTGAGTGGAATTGAAACTTCCAGCGTGTCGGCGTCAGCCCATCGCATCTCGGCTTTTTCGGCGGTTGGTTTTGAACCTGCGATGCCGCGCAGCGTGGTAATACTGGGAAGTGAAGCAAGTGAAGAATCGCTCCCTGTCGGTCGGGCTACTGACTCGGTGTTTGAACCACTCCCTGTCGGTCGGGCTACTGACTCGTCACGGTCTGGGTCAAGGTGGAGTTGAATGACGCTGATGCCATTTTTGACTTGTTGAGTGACCAGCATGTTTCCGGGCAGGTTGGCGGTGTCTCCGGCAGTCCAACGGGCCAGGCTGGTGAAAAAATCTCCGGCGCCGCTCCAACCGGCAATTGGGCCTGTGTAATCGCCATCGGCTTCGCCCGTGTAAGTCATGACTCGCCCGCTTCCGGCTTGCCAAGAAGCCACGACCGGCGCGCTGTATTCGTCGGTCGTCACCGTCGCCAGGTTCGCGTTCGGTCGCAGATAACACAGGTTGTAACCGCCAATTGCTGGCAAGCCGGCGAACTGTTTGCCGGTCAGAGTGACTAACCCGCCAGTGGTTTGAATCGGAGTAACGGATTCCAGAAAAGTGCTGCGGGCTACGACTATGGTGTCCTGAGCAAAAAGGCGCGGCAACTCTTCGGCGCTTTCGGTGAAGTAAATCTGGCCGCTGCCGCGTTTGGCTACGTCGCGCAATAATCCTGCGTCGCTGTCTGTTTCTTTGCCCAGGCCGATGACGCTGACCGTAATTCCTGCCTGTTCACACTGTTGCAGCAATTCGCGGTAAGCGCCTGGCTCTTCGGAATCAGCGGCGTCTGCCAGCAAAATGATGTGCCGAGTTCCCGCTTTGGCATTCATCAGCATATTGGCCGAAGTCGAAAGTGCCTCGAAGATGAAAATGCCGCCGCCCTGTGAGTCAATCATCAAGATGTCTCGGCGGACTTTTGCGGCGTTGCTTTCGATTTGTTTCAAGTCGGCGATGATGTGCGAAGAGCTATCAACGGCTACGACGCCGAATTCGTCGGTTGGAGCAAGCAAGTCCAGAACTTGAACGGCGGCCAGATTTGCCAAATCCATCTTGACTCGACCGCCGGCTACGGGCGCAGCCATGCTGCCGGAACGATCCATAGCCACAACTATAGCCAGCGAGAGTTTGCGATGTTCTTGCCGCAACTCCATCGAAACAGGCAACAGCGGTTCCAGTGGGGATTTGAAATATCCACCGGAGCCATACGAATGCTTGCCACCAGTCAGCATCAACCCGGCGCCGGTTTCTGTTACCCAGGCCGACAAAGCCAACATGCCGCGCTCGGTGATTTTGTTGGCAGAGACGTTTTCGATAACCACGCCGGAAAATCCAGCCAGCGCGTCCAGCGACCAATCGCAGTCTTCAGGCTTTTGAGTTTTGACCTTCAACCCGCCGCTTTCCAGCAAACGCGCCAAGCCGGAGTTTTCCACTGAAGTAATAACCAATAGCGGGCGTGGCCCTTGAACTCCGACCAGAATTTTTGCCGAGTTGTTTTCAGGAATTGGGTCGTCGGAGTTGTTGCCGCTGATTTTGATCGAATACCGTTGCGCGCCAGGAGCTTCGGCCAGATCGCGGAAAGTCAGTCGGTTTAATCCGTTGGTGACATTGGTTTTGCCAGCGGCCAAAACCTGACTGCCGCGCAACAACTCAAAGTTGATTTCCTGTGAAGCAGGTGATTTCACCCAAGCCGTCAGCATAAAAGCTTCGCCGGGAGTGACCGTCACCGGAGCGTCAATTTGCGCGATGGCTAAATCTCCGGCGACCGAACGTTGCAACGAACGGTAATCAATTGCCACTCCGCGCGAAGCCGCTCTGGCAGCCGCGCTTGAAGGTTCTTTGCCAGTCCAGCGTCCGTCGGAGATGACCAGAATTTTGCCCGGAGCTTCAGCCGGAATCAGCGACAGAGCTTTTTCAATGGCCTCGTTCAGGTTTGAAGCGTCGGCCCGGATTTGATTGGTGAATCCGGCGAAGGCTCCGGTTTGCGGCGAACGTTCGATGGCGGCGTTTTGGCCGAACGAAACAACTGCCAATCGGTCGTCGCTGCTCATGGAGCGTTGAATCAATTCGATGGCTTCGCGTTCGGCGGCTTCGGCGTTCGCTGGCATTGAAAGACTGCGGTCGGCGACGACGATGACGGTTCCGGCTCGACTGGGAAGTTTGATTGCCAATCCGCAAAGCGCCAACAGAATCAGCGCCAGCAAGGCCAGCCGCGCCACGCGCAGAAACCGCGAAACCGGTTTCCAAACCCACCACGCCGCAAACAGCGGGATCGTCAAAATTAACCAGATTGGGTTGAGCAGTGAAATCATCGCTTCCGATTAGACAGGAAAATGTGGGAGAGGAAAATAGTCAGTGGAAGAAACGGCTTTTATTTTGTAACTGCTAAGGGAGAACGAAAAGAGATTACCGAACAAACGGAAATAATGGAATGGACGGAAATTTCTCTTTCTTCTTTTCCGTTTGTTCAGTTATTTC
>JAGNMH010000777.1 GCA_017991275.1 Acidobacteriota bacterium | reverse complement strand
TCTCAAGTATTCGCGCAACAGCACAAACGGCAAATCGTAATGAACGTTTGCATAACCATCGCCCCAGGCCAGATCGCCGAAGTTTCGCCAGCCAAACTGTTCACCCTGTTCGCCTCGTTGCCGATATTCAAAAGCGGAAGTTGGCGGAACTCCTCCGGCTGCTTCGCTGGCTTCGACGGAGTAACCGACAGCCAGCATCTTTTCCATTCGCATGGCGGCTTCGACAAGCTGCGGTTCTTTTTCGAAAGTTGATTGCCAGTTGCGGCGCTCGACAAAGGCTGCACGAACTGCTCCGGTTGTGGCGATGTAAGCCGGATTAAGCGTTGCGTTTGGCGCAATGGTCAACGCGCGCGCGGCAATTGTGTTTCGGCCAAGATAAAAGTCTGTGGTTTTAGCTCGCGCTCCGTCGAAGATGTGATCTTCCCCGGTGTCCGGCAAAATGTCGAAACGCAGTCCGTCGCTGTTGCCGGCCAAGGCTTTCGGGTAGTTTTCGACAAACTCAGGCACGGCGATTTCAAACTGCCCCGCAACCAGAGAGGCTCCGCTTTGACGATCTGCCAGGCGTTTGCGGGCGTCTGCGGACTTCAAAATCTGAACCCTGCCAGCGGAGGCAGAAACCGTCGGCATCAACACGGACAGACTTCGCAGCAAAACATGCTGAGCGTAAGGCGACGGCCCTCCCCGATAAGCTCCGAAGCCATAAGCGCCATTGTTCATCATTCGCAATCGAACGCGCACAAACGGCTGGTCGGCGTAAATGTAATACCGAACCGTGAATGACAGCACGGGCGGAACGGTCACTCCGCCTGACTTAAAAACACCATCTTGCCGAACAACCACACGAAGCGCATTTGATTCTTCAATTGAGGTTTTTTCGACCGCAGCCGTCACGGTCTGGTTTTGGCCGGAAACCACAATCATCTGTTCGCCCAGCGAATGCGCAACTTTCAGCGGAGCCTTGAAGCGAACCGTCTGTCCAATGATTTCCTTGATCGTGGCACGTTCTTGCTCGACGCTCAGATCGCGTATGGAGGTTCCGGCTGGATGGTTGAACCGCAAAGGCGAGTCGGTTTTCAAATCGCCGGGCTGGGCCGAACCGACGAAAACTTCTTCCTGCTGGCTTTCTTCGCCGATGCGGTAACGGCGTCCGGCAGCAAAGCTTTGATCGGTGGTGACGAGGCGGGCACTACCCGCTGTTGCATCCCATTGCAGCAAGGAGACGTGCTCGAATCTCACCTCGTCACCAGCCCGCAGCAGCGTCGTGTCCGTAACCGTAATGCTATCGAGTGAGGCACTCAATTGGTTAATCAGAACACGGCGCGGCAAACTCATTCGCGCCGACACTGGCGCTTGTAACATTTCACTTCCGCCAAGTTTGAAGCTTTTGACCAAAGCTTCACCCTGTCTGGACAATTCAATTTCAAGTTGCGAATTTCCAACCCGAACTGCATTACCGGACTCACTTACCGAAACTGCCTTCCCGTCAATTTGCGAAACCTTTGAAGATTGCGGCGCGCCGGTCAGAAAGTAAGCACCCGGCGCTGAAGCTTTGAAATCCGCCAACAACCATTTGATCGGTTTGCTGGTCTGGTCTGCGGTTGCTCCCCATCTGGCCAGCACACGGAATTGCGAGGGCACGGCTTTGCCCGCGGCATCGGTGACGACCAGCGTGGCAGCGTCAGTCAAATTAGCCGTTTCGCTCAAAGGCAATCCGACAGTAACCGGCAAATCAGGATTGACAACATTGAGCGCAATACGAAGCTCTTCCATCTTTTGCTGATATGCCTGGGGATGCGACGAATTGAATTTTGCAGGAAGTTGAACAGCCAGCCAGCCGAACAGCGATAAACAGAAAACACTCCCAATAAAAGCTGAGCTAGAAGTTTTATTGGCCATAGCCATTGTCCACGTTGAGGTAGAAATGGGGATCGGGCCGGAGTTCGTGGCAGTAAATAAACTTCGCCTATCAGGTTCTGGGGATCGGGTTGCACCAGAATGCCCGTGAATCAAGCTTGAACCTAAGAGGGCAATTAGGCCTTGAACAACAACATTTGAAAAAGCCATTGCCCGAACAAAAGTAGGTTTCATAGATCGGCACCATTCCCTACTCTGGCGGACTTTTAATTGAATTTCCGCATTGCTTGCGCCTGTGCGAAGTTAACAGACGCGACCTTGAAGGCGCGCAACATAGCACAAGGGTTGAAACTTCGGAAGGGGGTGGTATGGGTCGAAGTCAAACCTTAACCCTGATCGAAACGCTTAACCCTGTTATCAATTGAGATAAAAAATGAAATGCCAGCAATTGACTGGACAGTTGAAAACCTTTAGAGAACAGGCTTCCAATTTATTCGGCGCTAAAACTAAAACTCAACATACGGTTCAAAGTCGCCGAGACGATGTACAACGACAAACCAGAGTTTTGATCTGAATCTATAATCCGAGGTATTCATCCAGACATGAAAATTTGGTGTAACGCTTTACTTCCGGCGGAATCAAAAGCTCGATTGCGCGAAGCCGTCGGCGATCATCAATTCATCTTTGCCGATGAAACGGCTGATGCTCCGTCGGTTGGTAATTCCATTCCGTCGTCGCAATTACCCGCCGATGCGGAAATCGCTTTCGGTCAACCGGACGCCAATCAGTTGATGCAAAGCGGGCAGTTGCGCTGGGCGCATCTGAACAGCGCAGGTTACACGGCTTATGACCGGGACGATTTGCGCGAAGCTTTCCGCCAGCAAGGAAAAATTCTGACCAACAGCTCCGACGTTTATTCCGAACCGACTGCCGAACACGCCGTGTCGCTGATTTACGCGACTGCCAGACAATTGCCGCAAAGCATGGCCAATCAGCTTGGCGAACGTGGCTGGCCGTTTTATCCGACACGTGCGGCTTCGCGGTTGTTGAAAGGGCAAACCGTTTTGCTGCTCAGTTTTGGCCATATCGCCAGCCGGGTCGCCGAATTGCTGGCTCCGCTGGGAATGAACATCGTCGCCGTTCGTCGCAAAGTCACAGGTGATGAACCGATTCGTGTGTTGCCCGAAAGCGAAATTGACAACTTGTTGCCGACGGCAGATCACATCGTC
>JAGNMH010000096.1 GCA_017991275.1 Acidobacteriota bacterium | reverse complement strand
GTTTCTGACTTTGCCAGAAAGGGCTCAAGCGGTTCAATCAGAATCTGATAGAGTTCGGCGGAAAGTTCTTTGATCTGGCTCATCTCTGCTGGGGTCTTCCTCGTCAGTGCCTGCAAAAAAGTATTAACTTTTTTCTGAAGCAGTGGCAATGGTATTGCGCTCTGACTGTGTGTAAAACCATCGGCGGAGATGCCCCAAATCAGCAAGCGGTCAGACAAGCAAGAAAATTCTAGTAAACTTGTTTTGCCAGGAAGCCATCGTTGAACTATCTGGCTTGTCACCGGTTGCGCCCGATTGGCGGCCGAGATCGCTTTTGTAGTATCAGAAGAATTCATCTTACGGGGGCCTTCCAATATTTCTAGCAAAGAGCGAGCTCGGCCTTTCTCAGAAAGATCGAAGGCAGCGCGAGGGTTGTCCGTATAAGCGAAGCCAATGGCGACATCATAAATCTCATACTCTTTATCAAAGAAAGTTGCGCGTTCTTTTGCGGCGAAAATTTGATAGCGGTTTCGCTCGAAAACAGCAAGTGCTAAGGCTAAATCCTGTCTAGCTGATACAGTGCTGCCCATCGCAATTTCTGTTAATGCCTTGCCTCTATAGATTTCAAAGTCTTCTGACCTAACATTCAACTGTTGATAGAAATTTATAGCCCGATTGTAGCTACTTAAAGCTTCATCAAAATAACCCGATTTTCGTTGCACTTTAGCTAGATACAACCAACTCAGAGCTTGGATTTCTATTCCTACCGGATCATTTCCCTGGCTCGCGCCAATGTTAATAGCCTTTTTGAGTAAAGTGATGGCTTCGGTCATTCGCCCCTCCTGGCCGAGAATTGCGCCAAGAAGAACGTACGTGCGCGAAAGTTGCAAGGGGCGCTCCGCTGTTAACTCAATGCTTAGCGCTTCTTGCTGGTAAGCAATAGCCGCTGACTTGAATCCAAAGGAAGCCATATCTATTGCTGTATAAACATTAACAGACCAATATTGATGGCGTGTGCTTCCCTTGGATAAGTCATTGAGTGTTTGCTCTTGGTAAAAGAGCATATGCTCCCAATCTCCCAAGTCGGAGTAAAGTTTTGCTAAGTTACTTCGACCTGTGAACTTTAGGCCGGTGCCATTAATTTTTTCGGCCAGTGAAAGGGCGTCTTGATTGGTGTCAATAGATTCACTCAATCGACCTTGTTCTTGATAATACTCAGCCAATCCATTCATACTTTCGCCACGAATCCAAAGATAACTATTCTCTGGCGCAACCAGATATTCAAACAACTCACGGCTTTTATTCAGATTTGATTGCCGCAAATGGGAGCGCGCCAGCAAGCAGGTGGTCATCTTCACTTCGCACTGATTCTGAGCTTGCCGGAATAACGCTATTGCCTGTTCGTAATTCGCGACCGCTTGTGATTGCGAAGTTGATCTGAGATCGCGTCCCTGGTTCAAATGCCAACGAGCCTCCATGAGCTTGGGTAATAAACGCGGAGGTAACTGCCGGTAATAGCTGGCAACATCGCGAACGTAAGGATCAGTCGTGCGTTGGTAAATAAGCTTGCCGAGTTGTTCCAGCAGGTTCAGCTTGTTGGTTGCAGCGGCATCTCCGTGGCTTTGAGCAGCCAGGTAATCGTCAATCAACCGTTCGGTAATGCCATTGCCGGTAGTGGAATAAGACTGGCAAAACAAGTCAAATGCGCGTTCGTCGTTGGCTGGGTCTTTCAGGTATTCCTGATAAAGCTCCTTGTCGCTCTTTGAAATCTTCGACGGAGCTTTTTCGAGTTCCGCCAAGCGTCGGCGCGCTTCGTCGGCCCAGGGAGATTTGCCATCGAGTTGCAGGTATTTCTTCCACTCTTCGATGGCCTGGCGCGGCAGGTACATTTCCTGCAGACAGAGCGCCCGATTAAAGACAGCAGCGGGATAATTGGGTTGGAGCTTCAGCGCCTGTTCAATGGATTCCAGGCTGGCGGCCATGTGTTGCAGGCTGTCGCCGGGTTGGTTGCTGCGTTTTTCGAGTTTGGATTTTTCCAGCAAGGCTGCGCCCAGATCGTTGTGCAATTCGGCTACGGTTGGAGTTTCTTTGAGCGCAGCGTTGAACTGTTCAATAGCCTTATCGAATTGTTTATCGGCCAGGTAATACTTCCCAAGCGCGTGACGATTGGCTGCGGTTGGATGTTCGGCATAAGCGTCCAGCACGATACGCTCGGCGCGTTCGCGCAAAATGCGCGCATTGGCGTCAGCGTCGTTCGCGCCGCGCGTGGGTGCATAAGGCGCAAAATCCAGCCCACCAATGCGCGTTTCGAGCGTTCGTCCACTGGCGTAAGCGCGATTGAGCGCCACAAGCGAAGCGCTTTGCGATGGACGAAGCGCGTACCGCCAAACCAAAAAGCCCGCGCTGCCAACAATCAAAATTGCTGCTGCAAGTTTTAAGTAACTCGAACGGTTCATACCCACGAAAAATGACCGCCATGTTTGTGTTGCGGGAAAGTTGATAACTTTGCCTGTGGCCGATTCCGGCTTCATTTGCCGAGCGGCCACGGCGCGAATAGCTCGCAAATACTCCAACTTCTCCTGGCGACCTTTGGTGCAAAGAAAATGACTCCGGAACAAAGCGAGTTGTTCTGCATCAAGCTGGTCGTCCAGAAATTCTTCGATCAAATCTTCTTCGGCAATTTCCAGACGCAACAAACCTTCGTCGCCGATAAGCAACGTGTCTTCGATTTGTTCGCGGGGTTCATCTGCCAGCGTTCCCAACAGATACGAACGGATTTCTTTGTCGGTGATAAAAGGCATTTATGCTGACTTTCTACCCCGCGCACTAATGTATGGCGGGAAACGGCAAAACATCACGCCAGAGAGTTTTCCAAACAGCCGGTAACACAAAGCGCCAGCCGCTGGTTCAGACGGAAAACGCGATTGCGCAAAGCGTTCAGATTCAGACCGTAACGGTCGGCCAGTTGTTTGCGCTTATCAATTTTGGCTTGTTTGGATTCGCTGTAATAACCAAGCACCAAAGTGCGATCTTCCGTTGGCAATTCGGTCAGGCACTTTTCCAGACAAGTATGGCGGCTTTCCAGTTCGGTCAGTTCAGGTTCAGGCACTACAGACAGAACGGCTTGTGCTGAACGGAAGGCTTCAACTTTTTGCGCGGCGCGCAATTCGTCTCGAAAAATGTTTTTGGCGATGCCGATCAGATACGCGATGGGACTGGCTTCGGCGGGAATATCCGGCAGCTTGCGCATGGCAAGATCAAGCGTTCGATCAGCAAGGGATTCAGGATCAAGGCATTTACGCCCAGCGAAAAAAATAGCCAGGCGGCGACGCGTGGCTTCATAAGCATCGTTTCTGTCTGTAGCATCAGACGCCAGCCAAGCTAAAAAGGCATCTAATCTTTCAGACGTAAATTCCTGCTCGTTCAATTCGTTCAAAGTACTGGTATCGCCCATCATAAAAAATAGGATCAAATCCGAGTTTGTAACGAAAGCGTATGTATGCTCAAAAAAGTTCGGCTGGGATTAACTGCGTCCCGATAACTTAGCTATGACGGCGAGAGAATAGATGATCCAGAAAATTTCGTCCACAGAAGTGGGCCAAAGACGCCGACTGTGAGTTTGTCGGCACCAGCGCGACTCAGGCTCAGACGTGGATTGGCCGTCTCTAAAATTGAGTCACTGCAAGGCTTTGGAACTCAATCAATTTGACGCTGTCGGTATCCACGTATTGAAGCGAAAGGCAAAACACGAGTCAGTATAAGTTGGGCGTTTTATTGCGGCCTTTGCGCTGCTGCCTGTTGAGCCATGGCTTTTTTCGCCTTGTCCAGCATTACCCGAACATCTTGCGTGTCAGGAGCATCTGGTGATTCTTTCAAATATGCCTCCAGTTGAGCGGCGGCTTTGTCGTATTTCTGGCGGCGAACGTTGAGGTTAAAAAGCAGTTTGCGGACGTATAAAAAATCTCTTTTACCAAGTTCAATTGCCAGGGACATTTCTTTTTCGGCGCGATCAAGATCGGGCTGAGTTTTGGCCATCAAGGCCAGGCCAAGATTCAAATGTCCCATCGGGTAACTGGCATCGTTGCTGATGCCGGTTTCAAGTGTCGAAACCGCTTCATCGAATCGTTTTTGATTTATCATCAGCAATCCAAGGTTGATATAAGGCAAAGCGAACCTGGAATTGATGGCAATAGCACGTTCGAAACTGGATTGGGCGACGTCGTTTTTGTTCAAGATGGCCATCTGTTCACCAAGCTTGTTTAGGGCATGAAGGTAATCAGGCAAAATCTGCAAAGCTTCCTGGAATTTCTCCCCGGCTTTTTCGTTTTTGCCGTCACGTGCCAGTTTCAGTCCCTGTTCGTAAGCTTTTTTTGCGGCCTTTGGCACTTCCTGAATATCAGCGGCTGAAAGTATCTTATCCTTCGTGGTTAAATTGCGGTCGCTGTTTTTCTCCCTTAGGTAAATCTGTACCGTGAAAGTCCGGGTAAAATTTCCGAAGGCTTCGACGCTTTCATTGGCCGTTTCGTAAGTCTGGCTGTCAGAGGGAACCACGACTTGATAGGTGTTGTTGGACAGGCCTCTAAATTCGAAGTTTCCCACCGAGTCCGAAAATGTTTCGGAAGCGATTCCACCAGTTCTGACTTCCAGCACGACACGCATACGATGTTCCGGTAAACCGCCAGAGGGCATAAATATCTTCCCTCGAATGGAATGCGAGACTGTGCTGTTACGTCCGGAATTATTTGGATTCGCTGGGGGCGTCTGCTGGGATACGCCTGTCTGATGAAAGGTTATCAGCGCAACAATTATGGTAAAGACGCGAAGACAAAAATCGAAAGGAAGGCTCGCTTGCCGCTTCATACGCTCCTCCGAAATGGAAAGGACTGAAAAACCTATTGATCGGAAGCGAGATGAAGGTTGGACAATGCTCTCAATCTTTAGGGTTCATTGTTTTTGAAAAGTGGGGACAAACAGTAAGCATAGCAAACAGATTAAACGGCATTGGAATTTTCAATCGCTTGGTCAGCGCCGTTATCCAGATCATCATCATCGTCTTCAATATCATCGTCAACGCCTTCGCCCGGGAGTTTGCCATTAATGAGTTCTTTCAACTCCTTGCCGGGTTTGAAGTAAGGCACTGATTTGGCCGGAATATCCACAGGCTCGCCGGTTTTGGGATTGCGACCACGTCGCGCGTCACGATGGCGAACCCGGAATGAACCGAAGCCACGCAACTCTATCTTGTCGCCATGATTGAGCGCCTGAATGATGTTCTTGAATACTTCGTCAACAATAACTTCCGAATCTTTTTTGGTTAGATCGGCTGCTTTTGAAACTTCTTCCACCAATTCTGCTTTGGTCATCGCTCCTCCGTTTGACGGTGAGTAGGATCAAACATCAGATAAACAACTACACAATCCGTGTTTTGTAACCCGTCCGGGTTTAGGGCCTACTTCCATTGGTATTTGAACTTCATCGAGGTGTCAAAATCAGACAATTGTTTGGGCAACTGGCTCGGCGAAAATTCCTTAAACTTGGTTGTGCTCAAAAGTAAATCCAGCAATGAAAAACCTTCTTTAGGCTTAGGCGGCGTGACGATCTTCGGCTCGCCTTTCATTCCGATCAACTTGGCCGTTTCTTTAACCGCATCCTCGTAATTCCCTATTTCGTCAACCAAGCCGTTTTTTACCGCCGCTTCGCCGGAATAAACGCGGCCATCGGCCAATGCTTTTATCTTTTCATCGTCAAGAATGTTGTCCTTAACGCCCTTACCTTTTCGACCATCGGTAACCGCGCCAAGGAACTGTCCGTAAAGCTCTGTAATCAATCCCTGAAAGAATTCTTTGTCCCTGTCTGTCAGGTCGCGTGTTGGAGAACCAGTGTCCTTGAACTCTCCGCTTTTGAAAACTACCGGCTTTATTTTCGCCCATTCTGCCAGGTCCTTGTAGTTTATCCATTCGGCGATGACGCCTATGCTGCCGGTGATGGTTCCCTGATTGGCAAAAATCCTGTCTGCCGGAGCGGCAATGTAATAGCCGCCGGACGCCGCGACGCTGCCCATTGAAACAATGACTTTTTTGTCCTTTTCCTGCTTCAGACGAACAACTTCACGATATATTTCCTGCGAAGCTGAAACGCCTCCGCCGGGGCTGTCAATTCTCAGGATTATCGCCTTAACTCGCGAATCTTCTCCATATTGTTTCAAATGACGGTTAACCGTTTTGGCCATCCCATCATCAATCACACCTTCTACCGGAACGACGGCAATACGGTCACCGCTGCCAGCAAAAAAGCCTTCGTCGTCACTAGCAACCGCCATCAAGGCGAACAGGCCGACGAAAAAGACGCAGAGTAATATGACTCCGCCAACAATGATCCAGGTCAAAGTACTTCTTTTCATAACTGCTACTAAAAAGAGGCTGAGCGGAAAAGGAAATAGTGGCCAGTAGTTGAACTACTGGCCACTGACAATCAATACGCGCTTACGGATGCCTGGAAACGACCTGGCATTCTAAACGTCGTCGCCGCGTTTGAAATCGGCAACTTCAAACAATCCAGCCATGCCGGTGTCGCCTGAAGAGTAATTTCGCACTTCAATGATCGGTTCGTCTTTGCCCACGGCACGCGCCGAAAGACCGATTTTTCGCGCTTCGCGATCCATTTTCAGAATCTTGAACTGCGATTTCTGACCGGCTTTGACCGCGTCTTCAGGCTTTTCAACATGCTGTTCCGAAAGTTCGGAAACGTGGCACAGACCTTCTATGCCGTCTTCAAGTTCGACAAACGCCCCGAAGTTGGCAAAACGCGTAACTTTACCTGTCACAACGTCGCCCAGACGATGCGTATCAAAGAAACGATCCCAGGCGTTCGGTTCCAGGTCTTTGATCGAAAGCGAAAGACGGCGACCATCAATGTCAATCGCCGTGATGACGGCTTCGACTTCCTGGTTCTTTTTCAGAGCTTCACTGGGATGTTTAATGCGTTTAGTCCACGAAATATCCGAAACGTGAACCAGTCCGTCAATGCCGTCTTCGATTTCAACGAATGCGCCGAAGTCAGTCAGATTGCGAACGCGACCTTTGACACGAGTGCCAATACCGTAACGTTCGGCAATCGTATCCCAGGGGTTAATCTCGATCTGTTTAATACCCAGACTAATACGGCGGCTGTTCTGGTCAACTTCCAGAACAATGGCTTCGACATCCTGTCCCTGCCCAACCAGTTTGGACGGATGCTTGACGCGCTTCGACCAACTCATCTCAGTGACGTGGACCAGCCCCTCGACACCGGGTTCTAGTTCAATGAATGCGCCGTAATCTGTTACCGAAGCAACCTTGCCGTTGACGCGAGTGCCAACAGGGTAACGTTCCACTGTCGTCGCCCACGGATCGGGAATCAATTGTTTGTATCCCAAACTGACGCGCTCTTTATCACGGTCGAACTTCAGAATCTTGACCTGAATCGTCTCGCCGACCTTGAAAATCTCGTTCGGGTTTTGAATTCGTCCCCACGACATGTCGGTGATGTGCAACAAGCCGTCAATTCCGCCTAGATCAATGAAAGCACCGTATTCGGTGATGTTCTTGACCTGACCTTCCTTGATGATTCCTTCTTCCAGGTCTTTGAAGGTCTGGTGTTTCAGGCTGTTGATTGATTCTTCCAGAACGACTTTGCGGGATAGAACGATGTTGCCGCGTTTTTTGTTGACCTTGATCACACGGACTTCGATTTCTTTGTTACGGAAACTGTCAAGATTCCGCACCGGGCGAACATCCACCTGGCTCCCCGGCAAAAAGGCCTGAATGCCGCCAATGTCAACGCGCAATCCGCCTTTGATGCGATCGGTCACACGCCCCTTCATGATGACGCCGTCGCGGCTGGCTTTTTCAATGTGATCCCAGGTTTGCATACGGATCGCGTCGGCACGCGAAAGTTCCACATACCCTTCATTGTTTTCCAGTTGTTTGACGAAAACGTCAATTTCATCTCCGGGTTGAACAATGATCTTATCGCCTTCTTTGAACTCTGCAATCGGGACGATGCCTTCGGACTTGTAGCCGACGTCAATGACAACGACTTGATCGGTGATCTTGACCACGCGACCTTTGACAAGTTCGTTTTCGATGATTTCGGATTTATGGGATTCTTCGTATTCGCCCAAAATCTGCGCAAAATCCATTTCCGCATCTTCGCCGTCGGAAGCATCAGCGTCTGCTGTTGCTTCTGCACTGGTTTGGGCGGAGACGGCTTCTGGAGCGGTAACGGCCTCGGCAACTTCAACGACTGAAGACTCCTCAGTCGGTTGGGCGCTCTCAACAGCAACTTCCGGCGTAACTGCCGGGGCGTCACTGGTTTCGAGAGCGGGTTGGTTAGCATTGATGGTTGACATTAAAGTGGACTTCCTCCTGGGAAAACTACACGAATTGCTCCTGCAATTCGGCTTGGCAATCCTTCAAATTCTTTCGATCCTTGTTTGGATCAAGAATAACAAGAAGAATATGCCGATCTGTAAAGAACTTGGATAATAAACCCTTAGCTTAGATTTGCCAACGATTTCTCGATCTGACGCAATCGTTCAACGACGTTGCGGATCAGCCAATCGGGTGTCGAAGCCCCGGCACTTATGCCAATGCGGCTGACGCCTTGCAAATCATTCGGATTGATCTCGTCTTCGGTTTCTATCAACACCGAGCGCGGGCATTTTTCACGCGCGACTTCGACCAGTTTGTTGCTGTTGGCGCTGTGGCGACCTCCGACAACATAAAGCAGATCAACTTCGCCTGACATTTCACGTATCGCCGACTGATTCTCTGTGGTTGCATCGCAGATTGTTTCGCAAACTTTCACTTCGCGCGCGCGCTGGCGCAAAGCATCAATGATCGTCTGGTACTTTTTCGGGCTGATAGTTGTTTGTGCAATCGTACCAACACGATCAAGCGGCGGCAAAGTCTGAGCTTCTTCCACGCTCGTCACTACAATCGCATCGCCATCAATGAAACCGAGAATGCCTGTGATCTCTGGATGATTTTTGTCTCCGGCGATAACGACCTTGTAACCTTCGCGCTGCAATTCAACGGCTTTGCGCTGCGAGTAGTGAACGTAAGGACAGGTGCCGTCCATAATTTTCAAGCCACGCGATTTCAAATCTTCATAAGCCTGCGGTGCAACTCCATGAGCGCGAATGATCACAGTGCCTTGCTCCGGCAACGTAGCTTCGTCAGCGGTTGCGATTCCGTCGGCGGACAGTCTGTCAATCTCCTGGGAGTTGTGAATCAGCGGCCCCAACGTTACGACTGGCAACCCATTGGCCTTGTCCAACGCTCGATAAGCCATGTCCACGACGCGCTTGACGCCCATGCAGAAACCCAGACTTTCAGCCAGAACGATTTCCATGCTTGATTACCAGTTGCCAGTTTGCAATTTGGAGGACTGTGGCAGGCGGTGAACTCTTTCGCGAAGCATCAATATATCTACCTTCAAAATCAGTCTTTAAGAAGCCGAGACTCTAAATGTTCAACTATGCCTTGTCAAACCGCTTGCCTGCCGCTTTTTTCACTGCTTTGCCACTGCCGCCGAGCGGAGTTTTGCTGGCCATTTTGAAGAAGCGTTTGACTTCAGTTTCATTCAAAAATCGCAGTTCGCCCGGCTTCAATTTTTCATCCTTCAAAAAGCCAATCGCAATCCGTCGCAGCTTGACCACCGAATGGCCGATTGAATCAAACATCTTACGGATTTGCTGATTACGGCCTTCATGCAAAGTCACCCGATACCAGGCATTGGTTTCCGTCTCTTCAATAAACTCAATTTTGGCCGGAGCAGTTTTCACCCTGTCAATCTCGATTCCACGGGCAATTTTTTTGATCTGCACTTCGCTCGGCTTGCCCTTGACCTTCACCGCGTAAACTTTGGCGATGTTGTGTGAAGCGTGCGCGATCAAGTTGGTGAACTCGCCGTCGTTGGTCAGCAGAATCAATCCTTCGGTATTCAAATCCAGTCGTCCGACAGGGTGAACCTGATTGCGATACTTGCCGACAAGATCAATCACCAATTGCCTCTTGCTGGGGTCGGAGCGGCTGGTCAAATAACCAATCGGTTTGTTCAGCAGTATGTAAATCTTTTCCTGGCCTTTCGACGACCGCAGCAACCTGCCCTGGACTTTGATGTGGTCTTTATCGGGGTCGGCTTTTGATCCAAGCGTGTTTACAACCTTGCCATTGACCGTCACCTTGCCGGCAACGATCAACTCTTCGGCTGCGCGCCGCGAAGCAATCCCCGCAGCGGCAATTATCTTTTGCAGTCTTTCTTCCATTTTCTAAACTCGTTTAGCTCCTGGCCTGCCGTTTTCAACCACGAACGAAGCTCGTGTGCTGACTGGCTCATCGGGTTTTGTGACCGCCGCGACGATTCGAAAATCCGTCTGCCAGCGGTCGGGAGTCAGCGAACAGCGCACGTAACCTCGCTGAGCGTTGAAAAATTTGATGTGCGGATTTTCCGACAGCATGCTTGCCGTAGTCGGGCGAACGTCTGAACCGTCTCCGCCGGAAGTGATCGAAGTCCCTACGAATTCCGTCGCCACTACCGGCGAGCTTTCCTTGTAAAATTCCGGCTTCAGATCGTGAACCCAGCTGGTGTGAATGTCGCCGGTCAGAACAATCGGGTTTGAGGCTTTGCTGTCGCGCACTGATTCCAAAAAGCGTTTGCGCGCCGCGTGGTAACCATTCCACTGATCCATCGAAAAGCGCTGTTCAGGCCCGGCCACAGCATCAGCCGGAGCCACCATCACTTGTTGAGCTATCACATTCCAACGCGACGACGACTGGCGAAGCCCTTGCGTCAACCATTGTTCCTGTGCGCTGCCCATCATCGTTTGCTTGGCGTCCAGCGATTCAGCGCAAGCCGGTTTGCTGCCGTCACCACAAGGCTGATCGCTGCGATATTGCCGAGTGTCGAGCATGTAAAAATCCGCCAGACCGCCAAAATTCAAGCGACGATAAATCTCAACTCCGCTGCTGCCTTTTAGCACTGAACGCCGCAAAGGCATGTGTTCGTAATAAACCTGATAAGCCGTCGCCTGACGCTTGGCGAACTCTTCCTTCGTCTGTTTGTCTTCGGGAATCAGGCTGGCGTAATTGTTGTCCACTTCGTGATCGTCCCAAACAACTGCCCAGGGAAAATTGGCGTGAGCCTGTTGAAGCAGTGGATCGGTTTTGTAAAGCGCGTAACGGTTGCGGTAATCGTCAGCGGTGATGATTTCCGCGCTGTTGTGTTTTCGAGTCCGGTCAGTGGCCGGGCCGTATTCGTAAATGTAATCGCCCAGATGAGCCACCAAATCCAGGTCTTCGCCAGCCAGATGTTTGTACGCAGTGTAATAACCCATCTCGTAATGCTGGCAGGAAACGAACG
>JAGNMH010000776.1 GCA_017991275.1 Acidobacteriota bacterium | reverse complement strand
AGAAATCACTGCGGGCGAAATGCCTGTTTATTCAGAACTGCTGCGGCGTCTGGGCTTTGAATATAACGGCATGGTTTTGCACGAATACTACTTCGGCAATTTGAAAAGCGGCGGCAGCGGCGATCCTGACAAAGCCTCTGCTTTCTATAAATTGGCTGAGACCTGCTTCGGCAGCTACGAAAACTGGAAGAAGAACTTTCTGACCGTAGGCAAAATGCGCGGAGTCGGCTGGGCTGCCTGCTACCAAGACCCAAACAGCGGTCGTTTGTCGAATCACTGGATCAACCTGCACGAAACCGGCAATGTTGCCGGATTTACTCCCGTGCTAATTATGGACGTTTGGGAACACGCCTTCATTCTGGATTACGCCCCGGCTGATCGCCCCAAATATATCGAATCCTTTTTCCAAAACATTGACTGGGATGCGGTCAATGCTCGTCTGAAATAATCCTTGATGCGCTTCGCTTCCAGCGTGCAGCCTTGGCAATTCGCCCGGTGATTTTGAAGGGGCGACTTGTCGGCTGCGCGTTGGAAACTGCGCGAAGTCTGGGAAAAGTTTGCTTTCCGCTAAGTTTCATCTTTGCAACGTTTTGACGATTTGGCTTAACCAAGCCGCCACTTCAGCCACAAAAAGTCTTAAAAAGAATATCGCTTTTATTGGTCAGCACTTACGGGAAACCACAATATATTGGTGAGAATCTTGATTGACAAGCCGTATGTAGTGGAACTATATTTTGGGTCGCTCAACACCAATGACAGGTAATTGACCTCGACTCAACGCTTTCTCAGCGTAAACTTCAGAAGCGGCATGAGTCTTGAACCGCCGGATTGTTGTCCAAATACTGCAAGCCGGAATGGGTTTGTATTGTCGAAAGCCAGCACGAATCCTGATTTCTGCCAATCCTGTTAATCTTGGTTGAGACTGCAAAAGAAGTATCTTTTATATCTCAGAACCCAAAACTGCTCTTTGTCGCTTTTCGCCTAAGAAAGGGATGACCAGCTTTTCCAACAACCATAAATAAACAAATCGAAGGATTTAGATAGACATGAGCGCAAGCAGACAACAGATCGTTCAATTTGCCAGCCCCGCAACCAAAACTCCGTTAGGCATTAACGCGCAACGTGTTGTTGCCAAACGCTATTCACTGAAAGACCTGCAAGGCAACCCGCTGGAAGCTTGGGATGACATCACCCGCCGGGTTGTTTCTCATGTGGCAAAAGCCGAAACCGACCCACGACGACGCGAAGAATTCATGCTCAACATGCTCCGTTTGATGCACGAACGCGCTTTTATCCCGAACACCCCTTGCCTGGTGAACGCCGGAAAGCCCAAAGGCCAATTGGCAGCCTGTTTCGTGCTGCCAGTGCCTGATTCGCTGGATGGAATTATGGAGCACGCCAAGTACTGCGCCTTGATTCATCAATCAGGCGGTGGAACAGGAATGACTTACGAACGGCTGCGTCCGGCAGGGACTCCTGTCGGCGAAGGTCGCGGCATGGCTTCAGGCCCGATCTCTTTTATGCAGATCGTCAACACCATGACTGAAACCGTCAAACAGGGCGGAGTTCGTCGTGGAGCGAACATGGGCATTCTGGCCGTCGGTCACCCCGATATTCTGCGTTTCATACACGCCAAGAACGACCAGAAAAGCCTGACCAATTTCAATATCTCCGTCACGGTCACAGACAAATTCCTGCGCGCAGTCGAAAACAACGAATGGTTTCATACCGAATTCAACGGTAAGCCTTGGGAAATGCCTGTTTTCGATCCGAAAGCTGCCAATTCAGAAGGCGGGGAATACACCTTCAAAGGCCAGAAGCCGCCCAAACCCGGAATGGTTTTCGCGCCGGACATTTGGGAACGAATCATTTCTTCGACGCATCGTTGGGCTGAGCCGGGCATTATCTTCATTGACAATGTCAACCGCCACAACCCTCTGAAAAACTCCATGGGGTTGAAGAAAGCTTCGAACCCATGCGCCGAACAAATGCTGCACGATTACAACGCCTGCAATCTTGGTTCGATTGACGTGGCCAAGTATTACGACGAAGCGACCGACGACGTTAACTGGGACGCTTTTTCAAACGACATTTACTGGTCTGTGCGCTTTCTGGACAACGTGATTGACACTTGCGATTGGCCGCTGCCTCAGATTCACGACACGGTTCATCGCACTCGGCCCGTCGGACTGGGCATTATGGGATTCGCCGATTTGTGTTTGCAGAAAAAAGTCAGTTACGGCAGCGAAGAATCAGCCTTGCTGGCGGACAAGATGATGGACTTTTTCCGCAAAGAGTCCTGGCGAGCTTCGTTGTCACTGGGCAAGGAAAAAGGCGCGATGCCCGAATTCGAGCCAAACCGCGAGCTTTACGAGGACATGATTTACAACGAAGTCGGTCTTGACCGTTCGATTCCGTTGACTCCGCGCAATTACGAAGTCACAACCGTGGCGCCGACCGGCACGATTTCTCTGGTGGCCGAAACCAGTTCGGGATGCGAGCCGAATTTCTCTTACGCTTATGTTCGCCGCGACACTTTGGGCACGCGCACTTACGCGCATCCGATTGCGGCCAAAGCTTTGGGAATTGACCTTGACCAATCCGATCCGGCTTCGATTGAACGCGCTTCGACTTACATTGTCGAAAACCGGGACAAGCTGCCGGAATACTTTGTGGACGCAATGACGCTTGATCCCGAACATCACCTGCGAGTGCTGAAAGCCTTTCAGGATCACGTGGATAATTCGATTTCAAAAACGGTCAACGCCCCGGCCAGCTATTCGGTTGCGGACACTGACCGCGTTCATCGTCTGGCTTGGAAAATGGGTGTCAAAGCCGTCAGCTATTACAGAGACGGTTCGCGCGATGGTCAGGTGCTGACCGCCGTTACTGCTGAAGCCAAACCCGAAGCGAAGGTTGAAGCCAGACCTGAAGTCATAATTGAAACCAGCCCGGAGGCGACTCAAGCCGCACATCAAAGCACGCTCTCGGTTCACGAATCTTTTCCGCGTCTGGAACGACCGCGCGAACTGTCCGGTTCAACCTGGCAGGTTTCGTTCGATCACCAGAATCTTTACGTGACAGTCA
>JAGNMH010000775.1 GCA_017991275.1 Acidobacteriota bacterium | reverse complement strand
CTGCAATTTCGCCTCGCCGGACATGAGGCAATTCGGATTGTTTTATTCGTTGGCTTTAGGACTTGCGAACAACCCGCGTGTGGCACTGTCGTTGCTCGGTCATTTTGTCTGAGGTGTTATTATTACGACTCAGGGACGGTTCAGGTCTGATTACGGTAAGCCACTATGATTCATCTGAAACTGCATACTAAAACGACGCTTCTGGTTTCGGTCATCACTATTGCGGTGCTCGGCGCGATGATGTTCGTCATCACCAAACGAGTAACCGAACTGGTGCGAGCCGAACAGCGCGAACTGGCAAAACTGCAAGCGCACAGCCTGGCCGAACATATCAGCACTTCGCCAGAACAGCTTGATGTAGAGGCTTTGCAGCGTTCAGCTCAATTGGTGCATGGAACCAGAAAGTTGATCGTCAGCGTCCGGCTGTGGGAACTTACCGGCAACCAGTTTGCCGTTCGCATCAGTTCCTCGGACTTGCTCCCATCTGAAAACATGGCTGAAACAATCCGCGCTGCATTGCTGGGCAAAAAAGCGGTCACGGCCTCAGCCGAAATTTCCGGCGAGGAAGACGCCGTTTATTACAGGGCGTTTGCGCCTTACTTCAAAAAGGGCCACGTTGCGGGCGCGGTAGAAGTAGTCCAGCGTTTGAACAACATCCCGGACCTGGCCAGGTTGTATTCCCAGTCGGCCACTCTGATGGCCGTGTTGGCGGTGATCCTGTTGACCGCGGCCACTTACCTGTTGTTTCACCAGTTGATTTACCGCCCGATGAAACGATTGCTTTACGCAATGGCACGGGCCAAAGCAGGTTCGTTGAACGTTCATGTGGAAATGAACGGACGCGACGAATTTGGACGGTTGGCGTTGGGGTTCAATCGAATGATTGATCGCATACGCGAAATGACCGAAGAACGCGAAAAACAACAAGAAGTTTTGCGCGAACGAGTTCAGGAGGCCACTTCGGAATTAAAGCAGCGCAACGAACAACTGGCCGAAGCCAACTTGCAGTTGTGGGATGTGACCAGCCGGTTAGGTGAAATGGAAAGGTTGGCCGCTGCTGGCCAAACTGCCGCGCAGTTCGCTCACGAAGTCGGCACGCCGCTCAACCTGATAAGTTGCCACGTCGAATTACTGCGCGATGAAATGCTGGCCAGTCCACAATCTGCCGAAGCTCGAACTGAAATCATTGCCGAACAAATTGAGCGCATTGAGCGCATCGTGCGCCAGATGCTTGACCGCACGCAGTTGGAGAAATCGGAGCTTGCGCCGCTTGATTTGAATCTGTTGCTGCGACGCATAGGCGATGCGACTGAACCTAAACTGAATTCGCGCCATGTTCGACTGAAACTTTCTCTGGCTGAAAAGTTGCCGCCGATTGCCGGTGAGCCGGATCATTTACAGCAGATTTTTATCAACCTGATTAACAACGCTTTGGACGCGATGCCTGACGGCGGCGAACTGGTCATCAGCACTCAGATTGGCCACATTGGCCAGATTGGCCAGATTGGCCAGCCTGGGCAACACGATAAACAGATAATTGTTGAAATCGCTGACAACGGCTGTGGCATGAGCGAAGAAGTTCGCGCGCGCATTTTCGACCCGCTTTACACAACCAAAGAACACGGCAGAGGAACAGGGTTGGGGCTGGTGATAGTCAACCAACTGATGCGCGAACACGATGGGCAGATCGAAGTCGAAAGCACCCCAGGGAGTGGGGCAAAATTCCGATTACGTTTCCCTGTAATCGGCGTCGCGCAAAAAACGACTGAGCTGAAAATGGAGGCGGCACGATGAAACGGATTCTGGTCATTGACGACGATCTGGCTTCCTGCAATTTGCTGCGCGAACTTTTCACCGCACAAGGGTGGAGCGCCGCTATTGCCCAGACTCCGAACGAAGCAGTCAAACTGGGGGCGGCGGAAAAATTCGACTTGATCGTTAGCGACATAAACCTGGAAGCCGAAAAATCTGGGTTGGATTTGCTGAAAACCTTTCGCGATCAATGCCCGGTAATTCTGATCACCGGATTCGGCACGCTGGACACAACTGTCGCCGCTTCGCGCGAAGGCGCCTGGGATTTGATCTCCAAACCTTTCAAAGTTCAGGAAGTCATTTCTGTGGTTCGCCGCGCACTGGAACGTGCCGACGCCGCCAAACCGGATGAATCACAAGCTGCTGAATCTTTGACCGAACAATATCGCCAAACGGGTTTGATCGGACGTTCTGCGGCAATGATCGAACTTTACAAAGAAATTGCCCGCATCGCGTCGTCGCGTTCGACGGTGCTTATCATCGGCGAATCGGGAACCGGCAAGGAACTGGTTGCACGTGCGATTCATCACCACAGCCCGCGCGCCGCCCTGCCTTTTGTGCCGGTCAATTGCGGGGCATTGACTGAAACTCTGCTGGAAGCGGAATTGTTCGGCCACACCAAAGGTTCGTTCACAGGCGCGGCTTTTGACCGTAAAGGGCTGTGGGAAGAAGCCGAAGGCGGAACGCTTTTTCTGGATGAGATCGGCGAAACCAGCGCGGCATTGCAGGTCAAGTTGCTGCGCGCTTTGCAGGAGCGGGAAATCCGCCGCGTCGGTTCGACTAAAAATCTGAAAGTTGACGCTCGCGTCATTGCCGCCACCAACCGCGAACTGGAACAGGAAGTCGTCGCCAACCGATTCCGCGAAGATTTGTTTTACCGGCTAAGCGTCGTCACCTTGCGTGTGCCTGCGTTGCGCGAACGCCGAAGCGACATTCCCCTGCTGGCCGAACGCTTCCTGCTAAATGCGATGGAAAACGCCGGGCGCGGTCAGCTTAGGTTTCACGAAGAGACGATCAAGTTGTTAGTGGCTTACGACTGGCCGGGCAATGTGCGCGAACTGGAATCGGCTGTCGAATACGGAGCTTTGCACGCGCGCGGAACCGAAATCGCGCCTGAAGATTTGCCGCCCAAGCTTCGTTCCGAGGAATTGCAGGCATTGGCGTCACGGTCGCGGCTGGCCGCGCTTTACAACGACCTGCCTACGCTGAATGAACTGGAGCGACGCTACCTGCTTCACGTGCTTGAAGTAATGAACGGCAGCCGCACACGCGCCGCCGAAGTC
>JAGNMH010000774.1 GCA_017991275.1 Acidobacteriota bacterium | reverse complement strand
CTGGCCGAACAATATCCGCAAGATAATGCCGGTAAGACCGCTGTCATTGACCCGATCATCGGCTTCGGCACAGAAGATCAGCAAAAAACCTTGCTGACGTTGCTGGCGGTGGCGGGCTTTGTGTTGCTAATTGCCTGCGTCAATGTCGCTAATTTGCTGATGGCGCGTGGTGCCGCACGGCAACGCGAATTTGCGATTCGCACGGCACTCGGCGCAAGCCGCCTGCGCACGATGCGCCAGTTGCTGACAGAGAGTTTGTTGCTGGCGTTTGCGGGCGGGGTGACGGGAATACTGGTTGCCGTCTGGAGCAGCAGTCTGTTACTGAAAGTGTTACCGCGCAATCTGTCGGCGGTTCCGTTCCGCTCCATCAGCCAGGCCAGCGGCCTCTCGCTTGATTACGAAGTGCTGGCGTTTACCTGGGGCATTACCTGTTTGACCGGAATCATTTTTGGGTTAGCGCCCGCCCTGATTTTCTCCAAACCAAACATCAATGAATCTCTCCAAGAAGGTAGTCGTGGAACGACGGGGGGCAGTGCCCGCTTGCGTCAGGGTCTGGTCATTCTGGAAGTCGCGTTGGCCTTGGTAATCCTGACGGGCGCGGGGTTGATGATTCAAAGCATGGCGCGCTTGTTGAATGTTGCGCCGGGTTTCGATCCGCACAATCTACTCACCTTTGGCATGTCTTTGCCGCAGGAAAATACCTTTTATGGCCCGCCCGGTCACCCGCAATTTGCAGGTAATTTGCAGGAGTATGTCGGAGGCATTTCTGGGGTGATTTCCGTTAGCGCTGTTAGTCAACTGCCTATCGGTGGCGGACGAGCGGGCAGAAGCTTCGTGATTGAGGGTAAACCTGATCCGGGGACGGAAAACCAGCCCGGCGCAAGTTACACGATCATTTGTCCCAACTACTTCCAAACGATGGGGATCAAACTGGTCAGTGGGCGCGAGTTTACTGAAAAGGATGCACTGAACGCGCCCAATGTCGTCGTCATTAACGAAACCCTCGCCAAGCGTTATTGGCCGGATGAAGACCCACTCGGAAGGCGCATCAAAATTGGCCGTTTCAATTCGGACGGTCCCTGGCTGACTGTCGTAGGAGTTATCCCGGACGTGAAGCAATACGGTCTGGATCAGCAAACGCGCCCAGAGTTTTTCCGCCCGTACAATCAAGCCGCGTGGCCTGTGATGACGGTCGTCGTGCGCACCGCCTACAATCCGGTCACGTTTATCAATCCCATCAAGCAGGCGCTGTCGAAATTTGAACCTGACCGCGCCCCTTCCGGCATGAGAACGATGGATGAAATCATTTACGACTCAGTCGGTTCGCGGCGCTTCCCGATGATGTTGCTGATCGCGTTTTCATTGGTGGCGTTGATGCTTGCCGCTGTCGGAATTTCGGGCGTTGTTGCCTTTTCAGTGACCCAACGCACTCGCGAGATCGGCATTCGAATGGCGCTCGGTGCCAACAAAGGCGATGTCATTCGATTGGTTTTGAATCGCAACATGGCCGCCGCGCTGATTGGCGTTGCAGTGGGGCTGGGCGGATCGCTGGCGCTGACTCGCTTTCTGGCGGGATTGTTGTTTGAAGTGAGGCCCATGGACCCCATCGTTTTGAGTGCAGTAGCCTTTATTCTGGCGGGAGTTGCATTCATCGCCTGCTATTTGCCAGCCCGGCGGGCGATGAGGGTTGACCCGATGATCGCGCTCAGATGTGAATGATGAAGTATGAATTATGAATGCGGAACGATGAATGCGGAACGATAAATGAGCGGACAAAGAGTTCATCATTCATCATTCCGAATTCATCGTTTTGACGAGGAGGAATGATGCAAACACTCTTACAAGACCTGCGCTTTGGTGCGCGAATGTTATTGAAACAGCCGGGTTTCACGTTGATTGCGATCATCACGCTCAGTCTGGGTATCGGCGCGAACACGGCGATTTTCAGCGTAGTCAATGGCGTGTTGTTGCGTCCGCTGGCCTATCACGAACCGGAGCGGATTGTGACTTTGTTGCACGAAGGGCGGAATCCTGTTTCAGCGGCGAACTTTTTAGACTTGCGCGCAAGCGGCAAAAGCTTCGATCAGATGGCGGCGGCTGAAGCCTGGGGCGGCGCTCTGACCGGCAACGACAGGCCTGAACAGCTCAGCGGATTGCGAATGGGCGAAGGGCTGTTTGCCATGCTCGGAGTGCCTGCTTTGATGGGGCGAACGCTGCAAGCCGAGGATTTTCAGCCAGGCAAAAATCGTGTTCTGGTGTTGAGTCATAAGCTTTGGCAGCGCGTGTTTGGCGGCGCGGCTGATGTCGTAGGCAAGCAGGTGCGGTTGAGTGGCGAAAACTACGTTGTGGTGGGCGTGATGCCGCCGCAATTTCAATTCCCGCCGTTTTGGGCAACACGCGCCGAGATGTGGACGGCGCTTGATCTGAGTTCGCGTGCGACTCAACGCGGCGGGCAATCATTACGTGTTTTCGGTCTGCTCAAACCAGGAGTGACAATGGCGCAAGCCCAGGCCGAAATGGAGGCAATGAGCAAACAGCTTGCGGCGGCTTATCCCGAAGCCAACACCGGTCTGAACATTCGCGTTGACCCGTTGAATGAAAAAGTCGTCGGCAATGTGCGCCCGGCTTTGTTGATGTTGTCTGTGACGGTTGGCCTGGTTTTGCTGATTGCCTGTGCCAACGTCGCCTGTTTGTTGCTGGCGCGCGCGGCGGCCAGGCAAAAAGAAATCGCGGTGCGTGGAGCCTTGGGCGCAAGTCGCTGGCGCATCTTGCGGCAAATGCTGACCGAAAGTCTGCTGCTGTCGTTGTGCGGCGCGCTCGGCGGAGCATTGCTGGCTGTGTGGGGAGTCGAATGGCTGACCAGTCTGCTGGCAGGCAATAGCGCCAGCTTCAGCCTTCGCCTGCCACGGCTGAACGAAATCCAGGTTGATGGAGCGGCGCTGTTGTTTACGTTCACAGTCGCGTTGCTGACCAGTTTGCTGTTCGGACTGGTTCCGGCGCTGAGCGCGTCAAAACCGGATTTGAATCAAGTTTTGAAAGAAGGCGGACGTGGCACGACCAGCGGACGCACACGCTGGCGAGAAATGCTGGTGGTCG
>JAGNMH010000773.1 GCA_017991275.1 Acidobacteriota bacterium | reverse complement strand
AAAACTGAAGATTTGTTATCACGGAAATTGTTTTGACGGAGCCTCGTCCGCTGCTGTCTTTTCACGCTTTTACCGGGAATGCATCCACCCTGACTGGGAACGTGGTTACCAACCGATGATGCATCGCGCCGGAGCCTTGTTCGACGAATCCGTTTTCGACGGTGATGAGAACGCCATCGTTGATTTCAAATACTGCAACTCCGACAAATTGACCTGGTGGTTCGATCATCACAAAAGCGCATTTCTGACCGCCGAAGACGAAGCTCATTTCAAGGCGGACACCAACGGCAGAAAGTTTGTGGACGCCAGCTATAAATCCTGCACGAAGTTTATCGCCGACATCGCCGAGCAAAAATTCGGTTTCGACCCAGCGCCAATGGGCGAACTGTTGTTGTGGGCGAACAAGATTGACGGCGCGTTGTACGAGGCTCCGGCGGAACCTGTTGAAATGAAAGCCGACGCTTTCCGGTTGGCTTTGGTGATCGAAAACACACGCGACCAGCAAATCATCGAGCGAATCATCACGGATTTGCAGCATCACTCACTGGGCGAAATGGTTGCGTTGCCTTACGTTGCCGAACGCATAGCGCCGCTGCACGAGCGTCATTTGCGCTCGATGGAAATCATCGAGCGGGCTGCGCGGGTTTCGGGGCCGGTTATATTTTTCGACGTGGTAGGGCACGATATGGAAGGCTACAGCAAATTCATTCCATACTATCTGCACCCTGAGGTAACTTACAGCGTCAGCGTCAGCCAGTCGTCGTTCCGGTCAAAGATTTCGGTCGGTTCGAACCCCTGGTCGCCGCGCCCGCGAACTCATGACCTGGCGGCGATCTGCGAACGCTTCGGCGGTGGAGGTCACGCAGTAGTTGCAGCAATTTCTCTGGCGCCCGAAGAACTTGAGACGGCGCGAAAGATTGCTGCTGAAATTGTTGAAGAATTGCAGAAGTAAGGAGCATCAAGTTGGCAAAGAAGAAGTCGAAAAATTTAACTGAAATTTCGCCGGAACAGCATTTAGAAATTCTTTCGACGCCGCGCGCGGGGATGAAGCTGATTACGCTGGATACTTTCACTTACGAACATCCGGGCAAGCGAATCGAAATTGATTTCACCATTCCCGAATTCACGGCGATTTGTCCATTCAGCGATTTCCCGGACTTCGCCACGTTGCATTTGCGTTATGTGCCGAACCGCCGCTGCATTGAGTTGAAATCCCTGAAGCTTTACATCAATTCGTTCCGCGAAGTGAAAATCTTTCACGAGCATGTCGTCAACGTCATACGCGACGATTTCGTTGCGGCTTGCGACCCGCTGGAATTTCACTTGGAAGGCGATTTCAATGTGCGCGGCAACATCAAGACTGTCGTCCGCACCAGCTACGCCAAGCCGGAAGCGAAGGCACGAAAAGGGAAGAACTAAGGCCGCTGGAGTATCGTAGTCAGTGCCACACAAATAAAGAAACGTTCGTAGTACCGCCTTCAGGCGGAACAGGGGCGTCCCACTTTTCAAAAGACAACGCTCTCTATGTCAGGCTTTTATGCTTAAAAAGAAATGCGTCCCTGTTCCGCCTGAAGGCGGTGCTACGAACTATTTTCCTGAAGGAGACACGTTATGTTCTGTCCAAAGTGCGCTGCCGAATCTGTTCCAGGTCAACGTTTTTGCCGCAATTGCGGGACCAATCTTGGCGTGATTCTTGACGCGTTCGAAGGCAAGCAGCCGGGACCGATAGATTTTGAAGCCCTGAAAACCAGCTTGCGCGAACTTGGCTCAAACCTTCGCGCCGGTTTTGAGCAGGCCAGCGCCGGTTTCAAAAACACCAAACGGCTTGATCCAAATCAGCAAGGATCGCAGATCGGTCAGCCGGGCAATTTCCCTCCGCAGCAAGTTGTGCTGGCCGATATGGCGCGCGATCTGAAAAGCTCCATCAAGAAAGAAGTCGGCAGAGGTTTGCGAAAAGTCCGCGTGGCCAATTCGCGCAAATATAGTTTGCAGCAAGGAGCACTTGCAATTTTCAGCGGCGGCGCCTTGATGGCTGTCTGGAATATCCTGCTGAACGAAGCCAATGGGTCGGGATTGCTGGCCAGTTTGGAATCGCTGATTCTGCAAAAGACTCACTGGGAAGTTGTCGGATTGGTTCCGGTTATCAGGCAGCTTTGGTTGTTGGGATTGATTCCAGCGGCCAAAGGCGTGGCGCATCTTTTGAATGGCATTTTCTTCGCACCGAAACTCGAAGAGCTTGAAATGGAGGAGCCTCCCGATCAGCAATCGGGTTATTACTATCCGCCAGTCTATGGTGCCCCGACTTATGGCGCTCCGGTTTCAGCAGTGCCGCCAGCCAGTCACATCGCAGCCAGCACTACCAACGAACTGAACGAAAAAATGGGAAGTGCTGGTCAACAGAGCGTGACCGAAGACCCGACGATGCGTTTCGGCGCGAAAGAATCGCAATAATCCGACAACCGACCATACAGCCAGCATGAAGTCATCAGTCTCCGTTTGAATCCTGCGCCGATTGATTTAGACTACCGGCGTTTTGGGACTGTTCTTTGGCCACAAGCCAGGAACGAATGACAGCCGGTACGCAAGCTTTAGACTTCAAAAAGGAGTCGAACGGACATCAATGACTTTCTGTACTAACTGCGGCAACAAACTAACTGCGGGGGCGACAAAGTGTGACGCCTGCGGCGCTGGTTTAGTCGCCACAAAACTGACACCGCCAGAAGCCCTATCTCACGACACTGCCGTTTCAACAACCGATAACCTGAAAACAAGAATCACTCCGCCGTCTGATTCAGGCGATGCGGGAGGGAGCGCAAGCCCTTCTGTAGCGATTGGGTTACAGGTTGGACGCGTGTTGGGTGGTCGTTATCAACTAGATTTTTGCATTGGCAGCGGAGGAATGGGCGAAATTTACCGCGCGCGCCGATTGCACATTGGTGACACGGTGGCCGTCAAAGTTCTGCGGCCTGACGTGATCGGAAACGAAAAGACTCGCCAGCGTTTTGACCGCGAAGCCCGCGCCGCCGCAATGCTTCACCATCCGAACGCTGTCGTCATTCATGATTTCGGCGAAGACACGGACGGCACGGCTTACAT
>JAGNMH010000772.1 GCA_017991275.1 Acidobacteriota bacterium | reverse complement strand
AATCATGACCAGTGATGCAATCTCCGCCGCTGAGTACGATTTCCAGTTTGTTGCCGTTTTTCAGCAGAGCAGGCGTGATATAGGCGTCAGGCGATTCCGTAATTGCAGGCGTCGGGCGTTCGACTCTCCAGATAGTTTTGCCGGTCAGCTTGTCAATTTTCAAAAGATAAGACGGGTCGTCGGTTCTCATTCCGTGCAGCACCGGCAGGTAAAGCGAGTCTTCGTGCAGCAGGGGCGAAGAGGCGAAGCCCCAGTTCAAGCCGAACTTGCCGTAATCTTTTTGAATGTCGCGCATCCACAATTCATTGCCTTTGAAATCGAAAGCGCGCAGCAATCCATTCCCGGTCAGCGCCCAAACGTTTTTCCCGTCGGTCACCGGCGAAGGCGAAGACATATTTTGTTTCCGCATCATATGGTCGCCGTCGCCCAGCGGTTTTTTCCACAGCACCTTTCCAGTCGTTCGATCAATCGTCCAGAACGAAAGCGTGCCGGTTGCTTTTGTCCCATCGGCCACGTTCAGGAAAATCAGATTGTCCCAGATGATCGGCGTCGAACCACTGCGATCGGACATTGGCAGCTTCCAGGTGACGTTTTCTTCGGCGCTCCACTTGGTAGGCAGGTTCTTTTCGTTGCTGATGCCGTTTTGCATCGGCCCTCGCCATTGAGGCCAATTGTCGGCTGAAACAGAAAACAGTGAAACCAGGCAGAACAAAGCAATAAAAGCTGACGCAAGCGACAATTTACGACGCATTTCTTTACCTCCGATTGAAGTTTTGACGTTAAGGTGACTCAGTCTTTGCAGGAAGCCGTATGGTAGACGAAAGAAATAAACCGCGAAAGTGGATTGGTGGCAACGGAGTCGTCTATACTCCCGCCACTTTCGTTTCGGAGTTTCAAAAACATATTTGGAGTGTTACGGCTTTGGCGTAGCTTTGGAAGTCATCTTCTACAAGCCAGTAGCCGATCAGTGGAGTGACTACCAAAGCGGTACCAGAGCTACCGCACTCCAAAAATGTTGCTCACATCACAACAGGCAATTTATGAATTGGGAAGAAAGATGGCACCCGCTCCGCGAAGAGTGGATTATCGTCGCCGCTCACAGGCAAAACCGTCCGTGGATTGGCGAAACCGTTGAACATAAACAAGCCGCGCTGCCGGATTACGTCGCCGATTGTTACCTGTGTCCGGGCAATCAGCGCGTAAGTGGGAGCAGCAATGATGCTTACTCCGGCACTTTTGTTTTCGACAACGACCATCCTTGCGTTGGCGAAGATGCACCGCGCGAACTGGCCTCGCCGCCCGGAATTTATCGCAATCGGCCAGCCGATGGCGTAGCCCGAGTGGTGTGTTACAGCCCCAAACACAATCTGACTTTGAGCGAACTGGAACCAGCCGAGATAGAAAACCTGCTGCGAGTTTGGCAACAGCAATACGTCGAGCTTGGCGCGCGCGAAGAGGTCAATCACGTTTTGATCTTCGAAAACAAAGGCGAAGTCGTAGGCGTTTCAAACCCTCACCCGCATTGTCAGATTTACGCGACCAATTTCGTCTTCAAAACCATCGAAACCGAAGCGCGAGTTTCAGCTCGGCATCTGGCCGAAACCGGGCGTGTTCTTTTCCAGGACATTCTGAAAGCCGAACGCGAAGACGGACGCCGCATTGTTTATGAAAACGAAACGGCCATCGCTTTTTTGCCGTACTTTGCCAGGTACGCATACGAAGCTTATGTCGCGCCGAAACAGACTCATCAAAGTGTTGCCTCTCTCAGTGAATCGGAGTTGCGTGACTTCGCCGACGCGCTGAAAAACCTGTTGGTGAAGTTCGACAACCTTTGGCAGCGTCCGTTTCCTTACGTGATGGCGCTGCATCAAGCGCCGACTGATGGCGGCGACCATAGCGGCTTTCATTTCCACATAGAGTTTCACCCGCCGCTAAGGCGACCGAATCTGCTGAAGTATCTGGCTGGCCCCGAAATCGGAGGCGGTAATTTTCTGAGCGACACTTCACCCGAAGAGAAAGCCGCTGAGCTAATAGCGGCAAAATAAGCCAAAGAGTTCAAACATTTTTCAGGAGAGAACGCCGATGACAAACAGAAAATTCACCTTGACGATGCACGCGGCAATTGCGTTTTGTTTGAGTTGCGCGCTTGTATTTACGCCGATAATCAGCGCGCAAAATCAACCAAACGGTGGTTCGAACGCTCCCGACTTAAAAGACCTGGACGCGCCAGCCAGCGAGATGAAATCGCTGATCGAACGTTACGTTGCCGACCGCGGCAGCCTGTTTCGCACCTACCCCGTAGAGATTTCTCCAGCGCGGCAATCGCGCTTCAAGCAGTTTTATGCCGACTGGTTGGCGACGATTGGCAAACTGAACTTCGACGGAATGAGCCAGGACGGCAAAGTGGATTATCTGCTGTTCAAAACTCATCTGGATCACGAGGCTCAGCAATTGGAGATTCAAACCAAAGCTCTGGCAGAAATTGCGCCGATGATGCCGTTTGCTCAGACAATCACCGATCTGGCCGAAGCCAGGCGGCGAATGGAAAAGATCGAGCCTTTCAAAATCGCTGCCACGCTTAACGATATGAACAAACAGATTGAGGCGGCCCGCCGCACAATCGAATCCAGCCTTCGCGCCGAACCGGGCAAGTACAAGCGGGCGACATTGAACCGAGCAGTCAGCACAATTGGCAGCTTGAGAAATACGCTGCGAACCTGGTTCGGTTATTACAACGGCTATGACCCGATGTTTACATGGTGGAATGACGAACCTTACAAAGCCGTGGATCAATCGCTTGGCAATTACGTGACCTTTCTGACTGAACGGGTTTCAGGTCAGCGACAGGTTGCGCCGACGATGGCTGCGGCTGGCGCTCCGGGCGGAGTAAGAGGCGGTGGAGGAGTAGGTAGCGTTCCAGGCGGAGGTGGGGGAGCAGGCGGATTTGGCGGAGGTGGAGGCGGTCAGCGCGGAGGTTTGGGTGGAGGCGCTGTCAATGCTCGTCCGGGTGATTCCAGCGACATCATAGGCGACCCGATTGGCCGCGAAGCTCTGATGGTTGAACTGCAATCCGAAATGATTCCTTACACGCCGGAAG
>JAGNMH010000095.1 GCA_017991275.1 Acidobacteriota bacterium | reverse complement strand
TGTAAAAAGCAAAGGGCGGAGCCGTCACGCTACCACCATCAATCAACGTCGGGTAGCCTCCGATGCCTACCAAACCTCCCCAGGTGCGTTTGCCAATGATCGGGCCGATGCCGTAACGGCGGAACAGGTAAGGCAGATAATCTCCGCCGGAACCTGAGTATTCGTTGGCCAACATCGCCTTCGGGCCGGGCATGGTTGCCACTGGTTGGCGAAAATCCACGCCTTCGCGGCCAGCCCAGAAACTGTTGAGCGGCTTCTTCAAGTAATCCACGACGTAATCCGCCGCGTGGCCGCCGCTGTTGTAGCGTTCGTCAACCACCGCGCCTTGCTTGTCGAGTTGCGAGAAAAAGTAACGGTTGAAGAAGGTGTAACCGCCCTGGGCAGTGTCCGGCAGATAAATGTAGGCCAGTTTGCCGTCGGACATTTTTTCAACTTTGCGGCGGTTGTCTTCGATCCAGGCCAGATTGCGAAGCGCGCCTTCGCTGGCGATTGGAACGACTGTGGCTTCGCGCGAACCTGTGCCATCAGGATTCGGGCCGACTTTGAGCGTCACCTGTTTTCCGGCGGTGCTTTCAAACAGGCTGTAAATGTCGTCAGCAGCAGTCAGGTCACGACCTTTGACCGCCAGCAGGTATTCGCCAACAACGACATTAACTCCCGGTTGAGTCAGCGGCGCGCGCAATTGCGGATTCCAGTTTTCGCCGTTGAATACTTTGGCAAAGCGGTACCGCCCGTTTTCGATCTTGTAATCGGCTCCGAGCAATCCACCGGCCACACGCTTCGGGTCGGGAACGTCTCCACCCTGAACGTACAAATGGCCGACGGTCAATTCGCCAAGCATTTCCTGGAACAGGTAATTCAAATCCGAACGATGCACCAGAGCTTGCAAGTAAGGCTCGTATTTTTTCTCTGTCGCTTTCAGGTCAAGCCCGTGATAGTTCGGCGCGTAAAAGAAATCGCGTTCTATGCGCCAGGTTTCGCGGTACATCTGTTCCCACTCGGCTTTAGGGTCAACGTAAACTTCCATGTCTTCGGTTTTGATCTTGCCGTCGCCGGGTTTGAAAGCAGGCGTTCCCGCGGTCGCTGTTGACGCAATGAACCAACCTGGCCCCATGCGGTAAAGCAGCTTTTCGCCGTTGGCCGAAAAGCTCAGCGACTGAAGGTTATCAATCACCTTGTCGAGTTTGCGTTTGTCCAGATCAAATTTTTGAAGCGTGACTCCACGTGCCCCTTCAGGTAATTCCGCTACCCACAAGGTGCCGGGTTTACCGACGTCCAAGCCAACGTAATTTTTATTTGGGATTGGCAAGGCCAGAATGCGCTGGCCGATGTTATCGAAATCAATAGTAACTTTAGGAGCTTCTTTTTTGTCGGCAGGCTTTGCGGCTGCGGCATCCGCTTTTTTCTCTTCAGGCTTGTCGGCAGGCTTTGCCGCGTCAGTCTGTCCACCAGCCGCAGCGTCTTTTTTCTCTTCGGCCACTTTTTCTTCGTCGCTTTCGGGTGCCAGCGGCGAAGGCAAATCCTTCCTCAACACGGCGACATAAACACTGCGCGTCACGTTGTGAGCGTAAGCGGACATATCAAAGCCCGAAAGCTTCGGCCCAACATCAGTGCTGGCCATGAAGTAAAGATACTTGCCGCTCTTGTCGAACACAGGCGATTGAGCATCGCTCATTCCGTCGGTGATCTGAGTCGTTTTGCCGTCTTCCAACGAATGAATGTAAACCGCGCTGTAATAGGATTTCAGCGGTTTGGAGTAAGTCAGCCAACGGCTGTCTGCAGACCAACTAACACTGGTTCCGCCTCCGCCCGCAATCAAGGTGTCGTATTTTTTCGGCTGGCCGTTTTCGACGTCCACAACCCAAAGGTTCAGGCGTTTATCGCTGAAAGCAATTTTCTTGCTGTCGGGCGACCATTGAGGGCCGTAATAAAACGAAGGCTCCAACTTGATCTTTTTGACTTCGCCTGTGGCTTTTTGATCGCGCAGGTGCAGTTCGTATTCGCCGGATTCGTCACTGAAATAAGCGATCCACTTTCCGTCGGGCGACCACGAAGGATCGCGCTCGGCAACATTGGTCGTGCCGGTCAGATTGCGAGCATCGCCTTTTTCAGCCGGCACGCTGATGATTTCGCCGCGAGCTTCAAACACTGCACGGGCGCCGGTTGGCGAAATGGCTGCGCCGTTGATGAACGAACTGACCTTTTCATAGCGCGAACGAACCGCCAGTTGGTCGGCGTTGATCGTCACGTTGACCTTCGTGCTGCGATTGGATTTCAGGTCGAAGATGTTCAGCGAACCGAACTGCTCGTACACAATCGTATCACCAGTGGTCGCCGCCGTAGCCGATTTGATGTCCAAGCCAGTGTTGTTGATGAGCTTGGCTACGCGCTTGGTTTTGGTGTCGTAAGCAAACAGCGTGATTGCTCCGTCGCGGTCAGACAGGAAATAAACTTTTTCTCCAATCCACATCGCGTTGAAATCATTGGAATCTTCGCGCGGTATTTTTTCGGTGCTGGAATCGTTGAGCGCCGCAATCCAGATATACGAAGCCATTCCGCCTCGATACCGTTTCCAGGCGTTGAAACCACGTGGCAACGGTTCGTAAGCCAATCTTGATCCGTCCGGTGAAAACGATCCATCGAACCCGGTTGGCAAAGGAATTTCAGCAGGCAATCCACCGGCAACCGGCACAGTAAACAGTTTTACAAAGCGCCGCGATTCGCTGGAACGTTCTGAAAGGAAAAGCAATTGCTTGCCATCGGGCGACCAACTACAGACTGCGTCAACTCCTGGATGAAAGGTGACTCGCTTTGGCACTCCACCTGTTGCGGGTATGGTGAAGATGTCTATGTTGCCATCGTATTCGCCTGTGAACGCAATCGTCTGGCCGTCGGGCGAAAAAACAGGATTACCCTCTGAGCCTTCGCCGTTGGTCAAACGTGTGGCTTCGCCACCTGAGCGCGGCACGGTCCAAAGATCGCCCGCATATTGAAAGACGATGTGCGTCTTGTTCATCGTCGGTTTGCGAACCAACAGCGGTCGCTCCTGCGCCGAACTGCTGCGGTCTGAAATCATCATCGCCACAGCAATAAGCAGGAACGACAACATCAACAATGGTTTTCTCATTGGATTCTCCTTTTGATAAATGGCAGCGCTTTCATTGGTGTATGCCTGCCTTCTTCAATGACCTTTCGAGCAAGTCGCTTATCTGCAAGCTGTCTGCCCACTGATTCAAATAGTCAAAGTCCAGGCGTTCTGCTTGCACTTTCATCATGCCTAACACATCACGCCATTGACGGTCTGAAACTTCACCGCCCTTTCTGAACCATAAAAGCTTTTGCAAAATCATCGTTTCTGCGCTGGACACTTTCCGTGAAGTAGAGCCAACGCCTTCAATCAACGACTTGCTCTGGCTGCGCCGCATCTGTTCTTTTGCCCATTCATCTCCACGATGTAAAAACACATCTACCTTGAACATCGTAGCCAAATGAATGAGGTTAAAGCTGCTGCGCCCCCTGATTGCGCGGCGGATCGCTCGGTCATCCACATAAAACTCCGATTCCAATGCAGCAACCAGGTCGGCCACTTTCACTTCCGGCAAATCGGCCATCAGATCAAGGTCATTGGTCATGCGAGCTTCGCCATGAACTATGCTCGCCACTGAGCCGCCAATCACGTATGGAATTCCAAATTGCTCAAACAGTCCCGTGACCTGGAGCGTGATCTTGATGGTGTCGGGTATTGGGTTGGTGAAATTTGACGCCATCAATATCCTTCAACATCAGGGTTCCAGCCGAAAGCCTTGCGCATTAACTCCGGCTCAAGCCAACGCGAAGCCAGTCGCAGTTGCAATTCGTGCTCACTCGCTTGCGGATGCTGCCGCCTGATTTCACTGAGCGCCAGCAAGCGCGCAGTGCGCTGCAAATCCTGCATGATTTGCAGCTTCTGCGCGGCTGACATTCGGCGATAACCTTCGATGATAATCTGCTCGATTTCAGGCGAGGTATCTTCAGCAAGTGTTTGCATCAATTGGCGCCCTAGTTAATTCCCACAACCGCCCTGAACGGCAGAAGCAGGCGTTGTATTTTTGAAATAGTTTGGAAAAGCCGGAAGCTTGTATTGTTTCGGCGGATTTTTCTTCAGGTCTTCCATCAAGTATTCAACCGCGCGCTCAAGCTGCGGATCGCGGCCTTACTTGCCGCCAGGCTGCCGGATCGAATTCGACTTCGATGTCCGGCGCAACGCCGTTGTTTTCAACTTACCATTCGCCGTCCAAGCCATAAATCGCCGCATCAGGCGCCGTATGACTGCCGCCATCAATCAATGGTGGCCGACGGAACGAAGCGATTAAACAACCCCAAGTTCGTTTGCCGATCAGTGGCCCGATCTTTGATTTTTTGAAATACCAGTGCATGGCGTCTCCGCCCGATCCGGCCATCTCGTTAATCAGCATCGCTTCAGATGTTGGACGACGTAATCGTTTTGTTCATAAACCGTTTTGTTCATAAACATGGACTCCTGATTGTGGTTTCAAAACTACTTGCGGGTTGGCAAGCTAACTTTACATCCGACAATGCTGTGCGGTTCGGATTTTGTGCTTTTGGCTGAAGATTGCAAGGCTTGGAAGGAGGGCTTTTACAAGATTTTACAGTTGCTCAGAGTTCACGCTTCAGCGTGTCAAATCTCAAACGACACGCTGAAGCGTGAACTCTAAACCGCTTACTTCTTCGACGCTTTCGACAACCGCCGCGCTTTTTCAGCCAACAACGCGGAGTTGTTGATTTCGGCCAGAGCGCGTTGGAGTTGCGAATCCTGCTCGGCGGTCATTCGTTTCTGAGTATCAAGACCGTATGCGGCAATCAGCACTTCTTCACGAATCTTGGCGCGCAACCATTCCTGATGATCGTCAACCATTTTCATCGTCAAACCGTAGTCCTGATTTTTGGCGATGAAGTCCGTCATAAATTCGCGGAAGGCTTTCATCACGCCATCGCCGACCACAAATTCGTCTGGTTGAGGCTGGTGATCGAACTCTATGCCATTGCGTTTGAAATTTGCCGCCGCGCTCACTTCGCCAGCCATCAGCTTGCGAACAAACATAAACAATCCCGTAGTCCAAACAGCAGCCTGTTCGTTACTGACTGTCGCAGGTTCGATTTTGACATCGGGTTCGATTCCGCCTCCTCCATACACCGGGCGGCCAAGATCAGTGCGACGCATCTGGCTTTTGCTCTTGTCTTCGGTCTTGGCGTCACCGTTGGCGGTTCTATGAAAGTGGTATTCGTATACCGAACCGTTTGAATAATCGCGCTGAATCAAACGACCGCTGGGCGTGAAGTAACGGGCTGTAGTCAGCGTCAAACCGGCTCCGCCGGAAAGCGGATAAATCGTCTGCACCAGGCCTTTGCCGAAACTGGGTTCACCCACAATCAACGCCCGGTCGTGATCCTGAATCGCTCCGGCCACGATTTCCGACGCCGAAGCCGAGCCGTCATCAATCATCAACACCATAGGGAAGTTTTCCGGCGAGCCGGATTCGGCATTCCAATCCCTGTCGCCCGCCTTGCCTTCACGATTGCGGACTGAAACGACAATCTGACCGCGTTGCAGGAATTTGTCGGCGACGCGAATCGCCTGATCCAAAAAACCTCCTGGATTGCCGCGCAGGTCGAAAATCAGCGAAGTCATTCCCTGCTCTTTCAAAATGTTGATCGCCGTTTCCACCTCATCGCTGGTTGTGGAATGGAAGCCACGCGACAACGCCAGATAACCGACGCCGGGTTTGACCATGTAATAGCCAGAAATCGAAGGCAGGTCCACTGCGGCGCGCTCCAAAGTCACAGTCAGCGGTTGAGGAACTCCTTCCCGCAGAACTGTAACTTTGACTTCGGTGCCGAGTTCGCCGCGCAAATGATCGCGGACTTTGTCGGAATTCCAGCTTTCGGCATTCTCACCGTCCACCTTGATGATCTGGTCGCCGTAACGCAGACCGGAGCGAGCGGCCGGAGTGTCTTTGAAAGTTTCCATGATGAACACGCCGCGTAGGCGCGATTGGATGGAAGCTCCGATGCCAAAATACTGGCTGCGCTGTTCCATTCGCATTTCATCAAACGCTTTGCGATCGTAAAAACTGGAGTGAGGATCAAGCACGCGCAGCATTCCTGAAATGGCTGTGTTGGTCAGTGTTTCATATTCAACTTCGGTGGTGTAATTTTCCCGAACCAGTTCCATGGCCTGTATGTAATCGTGCGCCAGCTTTTCTTCAGCCAGATGATTCTGAGTCACCGCTTGAGAACGCAACGCGACAAAACCGACCATCAAGCTGATGGCAAAAACAAAGATCGAAAAACGCTGAAACTGTTTTCTCACTGTTGAAGGCCTCCAAATTGAAACAAAATGCTGCGGCAGTAAGGAGTTTTCCAAGTCGAACTCTTGCAGGCGAGAACGCATACTAATTCAAACCTTGCCGTATGCAAACCAACGAGGCGCTCGACCAATTTGCTAACTTTTGCCAACTCGTGTTTGACACATCAACCGCCTGTTTTTATGATGATTCACGTCAAACACCCAGTTCATTCAATTCCCCCAACGAAAAAGCATCTCAGAAACAGCTCAACACAACGGGCGGCTATGAGGCCGCGCCGGTGTGCGTCAGCCATTTGAACATTCACTACACACGCATCCAGTTGAAAACTTACTGTTTGATGTTACGCGATGAAGAATAAAGCCAATGGATTGACAGCTTCTTCGTCCCGGTAGGGTCGGTTGAAAGTTGCAAAGAGTTTTCCACCGCGTCCCGTCGGGACGCTTGAATCTTGCGCTGGCGGGAACTCAAGCGTCCCGACGGGACGCCGATTTTATTCGCCGCTTTTCCCGGCAGTAAACTGCCGCGCTACTCTCAACCGTCCCTACCGGGACGAAAACGGGTCAAGCTCAACGCTCATTTCTTCCGCGCGTAACATCAGTTACTGAAACAACCGACACCGAAAGTTGATCGTTTAACGGACTTCGTTTGTCCGGCGTCCCGCTTCCTTGCCCCGGATAGCTACCAGAAATCTTCCGCGAAGCGCACGTTCTCTTCGTGGACTGTTGATAAACCGTGATGCAAGTTAAGGAGGCTTGAGATGAAACCAAAATTTTTGTCCATTTTGTCCAGCGACACCGCCCAGAACTCCGCGGCTGATGAGCAAGCCAGTTCTCAACAGGTTGCAGCCAATTATCGCGCTCGTTATCAGGCTTTTTTGAGCCAACAGGCACAACAACGACCACAACGAGGTTCATACGAGCCGAACAGCCTGGTTCGCCTTGTACAGGCAGTTCTCAGTTTCTCCATCTTTGTGGTGATGTTTCTGACTATTCTGACGCTGTTCGGTTTTGGCCTGTCCAAGCTGGGCGTCATCGCGCAGGTTTCAGATGGTTCAGCTTCGGTTTCCGGCAAAAATTCATCGCCAGCGAAAACAGATACGCCAATTCCGACCGCTCCGATAAAGAAATCGCGCCGCAAATAAGCCGCCGGGGTCAGTACTATGTGCCGCTAAAACTAGCCGGGGTTACTGACTCCGCGACAAAATTTCGTCTTTTTTTCACTTTGTAAGGCTCCGTTGCTTGACACCCAATAAGGCCATTTGGATAATCCAGCCGCTTTAAGGCCTACCTTTCAAAATTAAGAAAAACGACTGATTGAAAGACGTTTCAACACTAGCTTTGCCGGTCCAAAACAATCACTCCTTCCCTGACGGAACTTACCGTTTCGGGAAGTGGTTTGCGAAGTGCCAATGAGCCTTAGCACAAATAAGACCTGCCTGCTTTCTCATCGCCGAGCGGTGAGTTTGCTGTCATGCCTGATGATTGTTGCTCTGGTTTTTTCAACCGGAACTGGCGGTAAGTTGGATTCAAAGCTGAGGCAAATAAGTTTCGACGATTTGCCCATTGAGCTTCACCCGTGGCTGAAGCAGCAAGGAATCAGCCGGGAAAACTTCAACAATGGAATTTCAGCCTTTCGCCGGCAAACCGCCGACCGTGAACTGATTGGCGAATACGACCATCTGATCTTCTTCATGCTGCAATCATCGCGCTTTACCGCGCTGCCGAAGGTTGAACCGGCGCAGAGCGCTTACGAGTACTTCCAAAATCTGAGCGAAACCGACCGCAAGCAGTTCATGAATGAGGGATCAAATTTCGCGCCTGCGCCTGACAGGGTTCCCAAATCGGCGAAGCTGAGAATCGGCGACTTCCTCAAATCGCTGAAGGCCAAACAAAGCCAGCAAGACGAACGGCTGAGTTACTTTGACAACCTGCTGAAAAAAACGGTTCCGGCGACCATTACGCCGGAACAGCATCTGATGGTCGAGTACGCGCGCGCAATGCGTTTTCTTTATCGCAAGGAGTTCGCATCCCGCTCTATCAAACAAGAGGAGTTGGCAGCTTACATCGCGTCGCTGTACCAGAATCGCGGTCACAGTACCGACACCCAGGTCGAAGCCAACTTCGCTGTTTATACGGCGCTGGCTGCGCTAAAAGCTTCATCGCCTAAAACCAAACTGAACAAGGTTCTGATTGTCGGCCCCGGATTGGACTTTGCTCCCAGAACCGATTTGATTGATCTGTTCGGGCCGCAAAGTTATCAACCATTCGCCATTGCCGACGCTCTTTTAGATTTGAAGCTTGCCCATGAATCAACCCTGCAAATTCATTGCGTTGACATCAACGACAGAGTCATAGCGCATCTGCAAAATCTGCAGCAGCGTAAAGAAGTTCGCCTCTCGCTATTGTCCGGAGTCAGAGAAAGTGCAGCGCATCCCATTGCTGAAGATTACAAAAACTACTTTCGAGATTTCGGCAAAAGCATAGGCATTGAAAGCCGTCTGGAAGTTCCAGATGAGTTTTCAACACATCTTGGCAAATCGTTGCGTATCCGTCCTGAGTTGGTCAAAACGGTCAGCGTTGACCGCCTGAACATCGTCGCCGAGCGGTACGCCGATTCGCACCAATTCGATTTAGTAATTGTGACCAATGTCTTTCCGTACTTCAGTCCGCCGGAGTTGTTGTTCGCTTTGGCGAACATTTCCTCAATGATGGCTGAGGGCGGGTACTTGATCCACAACGAATTACAAACAGTTCCTTCAACCTTTGTCACCGCTGTTGGTTTGCCTTTGCGGCAGGCACGCACGGTGATGATTACATCCGACAAAGTCGCTCCGTTATTCGACGGGGTGGCGATCCATCAAAAGACTCTGTAACAACTTTACGAGGTCAGCGCCAAACTCGGTACTGGCTAATCAACCAAACAAAACACCGGGAGATCCGAATGAAAAAACATATAGCCATTTCCCTACTTTGGCTTTGTCTGTTATCAGTCTTTGGCTTGGCGCAGGAGTTTCGCGCAACGGTCAATGGGCACGTAACGGATCAAAACAAAGCAGCTGTATCCAACGCCACGGTCACTGTTCGCAATCAGGCGACCAATGAGGCAACAACCGTAACCACAAACTCTGAAGGCAATTACACAATCCCATTTTTGCGGCCAGGCATGTATTCGATGAGCGTCGAAGCGTCCGGCTTCAAAAAGTTCGTCCGCGATAAGCAGGAATTACAGGTCAGTCAGACTGCGACAATTGATGTGACCCTGGAGGTCGGCGCGGCCAGCGAAACCGTGACCATCACAGCGGAACTCGCGTTGCTGGATGAATCCAAAGCCGACCGTGGTAACGTCATCGAAAATCGCCGCATCGTCGAATTGCCGCTCAACGCGCGCAATCCATTCATGCTGGCGACGCTGACGCCTGGCATCACCTTCAACGGCCCGGCGATTTATCAGCGCCCATTCGACAACGGAGCCATCGCCGATTGGTCAATCAATGGCGGTTTGAATCGCAGCAACGAATTTTTGCTCGACGGCGCGCCGAACAATTCGGTGCAAGGCGGAAATAACATCGCATACGTTCCCCCCGTGGATGCCGTAGGTGAATTCAAAATCATCACGAACAGTTACGACGCGCAATATGGACGCAGCGCCGGCGGTGTCGTCAATGTTTCGATCAAATCGGGCGGCAACAATTTCCATGGTTCAGTCTATGAGTTTTATCGCCGCAACTGGCTTGACTCTAATTATCTGTTCTCTAACTTCCGCAACCTTCCAGCCGGTCGTTTCCGCAAAGCCGACGGCACGCTGGAAAAAGCCGAACACTTTCTGGATCAATACGGCGGAGTAATCAGCGGCCCGGTGTGGATTCCTAAAGTCTACAACGGCAAAGACAAAACCTTTTTCCTGTTCAATTACGAAGGCTATCGCGAAGGCACACCAAACCCGCAGGTCATCACGGTTCCCACCGACGCTTTTCGTACCGGCGATTTCAGCCAATACAAAACGGCGGCTGGCCAGTTGATCAAAATCTATGATCCGGCGACCGGACGCAACGTCAACGGCACTTGGACGCGCGATCCATTCCCAAACAACATCATTCCAGCCGACCGCATCAACCCGATTGCGCAAAAGCTGCTGGCGTTCTATCCCAAAGCGAACACGACTCCCGTGACTGGTGATCCGTGGCGCAACAACTTCGCCGACATCCCGAACATCGCCAACGACAAATTCAAGAACTGGATTTTCAAGGTAGATCAAAACATCGGCGATAAAGATAAAGTCTTTTTCCGTTACGGTTACAACAACCGCGCGGAAATTCGCTGGACAAACGGCATCACCTCCGGCCCCGCGCAAGATGGACAGTTGCCGCTCAATCGCGTCAATTACACGGGCGTCGCCGACTGGGTGCGCACCATTAGCAACACGACGGTTTTCAACCTGCGTGTTTCATCCAATCGCTACATCGAAGAAGCTCGCTTCCAGGAAGGCCTCGGATTCGACGCGGCGGGTTTGGGTTTCCCGTCAGGCTTGGTCAGTCAGTTTCCGGTCAAGATGTTTCCGCGTTTTGAGTTCAGCGATTTCATTCAACTCGGTCGCGGGACTTTTTCCCGCGAAGTGACGAACGTTTACAGCGTTCAACCCAACCTCTCGCTCGTGAAAAGCACACATACGATGCGGTTCGGGCTGGATTTGCGTTTACAGCAATACGCACGGCAAAACGCGGCGAACGCAGGCATGCGGCTCACCTTTGACCGCACCTTTACACAAGAAGTCTTCAACCGCGGCGACGTGCTCAGCGGCAGTTCCATCGCGGCCTTGCTGCTCGGTATTCCCTCCGGCGGCAATGTGGACAACAACGTTTTCCCGATTTACATGGCCAAGTATTACGCGCCGTGGTTTCAGGATGACTGGAAGGTTTCGCGCAAATTGACGCTCAATTTTGGCGTGCGTTGGGATTTCAACAATCCTGGGGTCGAACGTTATAACCGCATCAATTACGGTTTTGATACGACAACCGTCAACCCGGCCAATGCTCGTATTGACCGCACGAAGTTGATCAACGGCAACCAG
>JAGNMH010000094.1 GCA_017991275.1 Acidobacteriota bacterium | reverse complement strand
TACGAACTTCAATTGAAACCGTTAGAATCGCATATACCGACATAAAGAAAGGCATCTGCAACAACAACGGCAAACAACCCATTAACGGATTGCCCTCCTTCATCAAGGCAATCTGTTCTTTCTGAAGATCAACCATTCGCGGGTCGTTCTTTTCGAGCTTCTTCATCTTTTCCTGAAGCTCTTTCATCTTCGGTTGCATCACCGCAGCGCGCTTCATTGATTGCGAACTCTTCCAGCGCAGAGGAAAGAATAACATGTTCAGCAACACCGTCAGCACAACTATTGACCAGCCAAAATTGTGAGTAACCGTGTTAATCGCTCGCAGTGCCATCAGCATAAATTGCGAGATTGGCTTTAGAATAAATTTCAGAAAGTTGAGCCAACCGTAGCTGACAATATCTTCCAGATTACCGCCGTTGTTTCCAAAGCCAAATGTTGAACTGACTTCTTTCAACAGCTTCAAATCTTTCGGTCCGGCATAAACATGATTGTTGTCGCCATTATTGATTTGAACAGCAATCGAAACTTTTTTGTCGTTCAGGAGACGGCTGGCCTGTGCAGGCTTGGGCGGCACAATCACCATCGCAAAGTAATTGTCATCAACACCAGCCCAGGTGACAGGAGCAGTGGTTGGATTTACCGGCAATTTCAAACTTTCAGCAGTTTGGCGCTCAACGCTGCCACCAGTTGCATAAGTTAATTGTGGCGCGTGTTTATAAATGCTGGTTACTTTGACAGCCTGATCGCCGAAGTTAGGACCAACAACGACAAAGACCTGCACAGGTTGCCCACCACGCGTAACGCTTGCCTGAAAATCGAAATCGAAGCCAGAAGAGTTTTCAAAACCTGCGCCTTTGAAAACCAGAGTTTTACTCGCTTCGATTCCATTGCCGGAGTAAAAGAAAGTGATCTCGCGTTTTTCGTTACGGGGAAGAAAAATTTCTTGGCCAGCCCCAGTCTTGACCTCAAAAACAGCGGAATTTAGCGTCTGTTCCAGTCCGCTATCAGCGGGAATATGAAATCGAAAAGTGCCACCAATCTGCTGGCTAAGTTGGGCGGAAATCAGATTGACCCCTGTCGGCGCATCAATTGGTTTGCCATCAGGAAAGTGGGTCATCATCCACTCGGTAATTACACCGCCTTGATTGGACAGGTTTGCAGACCAGAAATCGGATTTGATTCTGATCTGTCGCAACTCCGCTTGGGTCACCTGTGCATTGGGTACGGAAGTTTGAAGTTCATTTTTAACAGGTTGAGCAGCAATCGTTGCCGTCGGAGATGGCGAGGTCAAATTATCAGTCGGCAGGGAGGCCTGATCTTGCGAAGTCTTTGGAATCGGCGGACTGATTTTAGTGTAAATGTAAGACCAGCCGAAAAAGATTGCGGCTGAAAGTATCAGAAATAAAACTAATCTCTTTTCCATCTATAAACTCAAAAGCAACGAGAGCCTTGGGGGAAATTCGAGCTTTATCAAAAGCCAATGCGCCGACCGAAGTCAGCGCACCGGATCATATCCACCCTGACTGAAAGGATGACAACGCGATAACCGCTTCAAACCAAGCAACAGGCCTTTCCAGAAACCGTATCTGGTGATCGCTTCTATTGCGTATTCCGAACACGTCGGAGTAAATCGGCAACTTGGCGGCAGCAAAGGAGAAATCGCATATTTGTATGAACGCAGAATCAAAATTGCGATCTGTTTCATAACCGCCTCACTGCTTGGAAACTGAATCTGCAAATCGCTTCAAAGTTTTTGCCAGGTTTTCTTCAAGTCTGGCAAAGTCGGCTTTAGCCAAAGCCGATCTGGCATTGATAACCAGGTCAAATCCCACCAGGTTTTCAGATTCGCTGAATTGTTTCCTTAGAGCTTCTCTCAGCCTGCGTTTGCATCGGTTGCGCACAACCGCATTTCCAATCTTGCGCGTAACAGTAAAGCCGACGCGCCGCTCTTCAGTTTCAACCTTCAGGAAAAACGCCGAAAAGAGAGGTGTGTGGAAATTCTGCCCTTGCTCGTAAACCTGACGAAATTGCCGACTGTTACGAAGCGTTTGGAGTTTCTTCACGGCTTTCTCGAAGTAAGGACTTCAGACCAGAGGATCAGGCTACGGATGTTTCAGCCAGTTCTAAAACTTAAGTCCGCTGCCGATCTTAATAATGATGTGGAGTCAGTCTCTTGCGGCCTTTGGCACGGCGGCGCTTCAGCACCAGCCGACCAGCTTTCGTACTCATGCGAAGACGAAAACCATGTGTTTTCGCGCGACGGCGATTGTTGGGTTGAAAAGTTCGCTTCATTTTTATTCTCCTTATCTCGCAGGTTGCGTAAAGTGTTGATTTTGAAAACGCAGAGACTAACAATCACCTCTAGGGGTGTCAAGGAATGTCCTATTGACGCTTGAACTATGAGACATTCAGTATTTTCGTTCGACGATGAAACGCGCAATAGCTTCGAGAGTATTTGGCATGGCTTTCCTTTCATGCTCCAGGCTACGAACTGCCGCAATCGCCTCTTGGCATAATCTGTCGGCCATGGCGCGCGCACCGGTGATCCCATACAAGGAAGTATAGGTTGCTTTTTGACTGGCGGCGTCCTTACCAGCAGTTTTCCCCAGTTCTTCGCTCGAGGCGGTTTCGTCCAGCAAATCGTCTGCAACTTGAAAAGCCAATCCGGCCCTTTCACCGTAAACAGTGAGCGCGTCTAGTTCATCTGAGTTGGCTCCGCCAATGATGGCTCCGACGCGAACTGAGCAGCGAATAAGCGCTCCCGTTTTACCACGATGAATTTCTTCGAGTTGGGGGCCAGTGACTGGCTTGCCTTCAAATTGAATGTCCAAAACCTGGCCACCGATCAAAGCATTTGTCGTTGCGGCGGCACGCGCAACTTCTGATATAACTTGAGACCTCCTTTCGTGGTGAGAGGTCTGGTAATCAGCCAAAGTCACAAAAGCCTGGGTCAGCAAAGCATCGCCGGCAAGGATTGCCAAAGCTTCACCAAACTTTACGTGGCAAGTTGGCAGACCTCGGCGTAAATCATCATTGTCCATGGCGGGCAGGTCATCATGAATCAATGAGTATGTGTGGATCATTTCCAGCGCACATGCTACAGGCATCAATTCCTGCTCGGTCGCACCAAAAATTTCGCCAGTGGCAATCGTCAGAATTGGCCGCAAACGTTTTCCTCCGGCAAAAATGCTGTAACGCATGGCCTGATGAATTGTCGCAGGAGCAACCGACTCCGACGGCAACAACCGATCAAGCCAGGCATCAATGCTGGCGGCTTTCTGTTTGAAATAAAATTTGATGTCCACAGGTGGTTCCGGCTTAGAAGGGAATTGAGTCATCAAGGTCGTCTTCGCCATCATCATTTTGATTGTTTTTTGTTGTGGGTTCAGCGGTTCTGACTTCTTCAAAAGGCACAACTTTAATTTCGCCTCGCTCGCGTAACAGCAATTCAACTTTGCGCTCGGCATCCTGCAATTGAGACTGACAGCGTCTGGCCAGTGCGACACCATCTTCAAAAAGTTCAAGCGAGCGTTCCAGAGACAAATCGCCGGATTCCAATTGCCCGACAATCTTTTCCAGCGTCGAAAGTGAAGTCTCAAAGTTTTGTTCTTGATCTTTTGGTTTCGCCATAAATTCCCAAATGTTCTTTACTGTTTTGCTTCTGTCACGCGACAACCGATTTCTCCGTCTTCAAATCGCAGTTTCAGATTTTGACCTTCACCCAATCCAGCTGCACGCGAGACCAGCCGATTAGCCTCATCTTTTACCAGTACGTAACCTCGTCCCAAAACAGACAGCGGAGAAAGCACGTCCAGTTTACTGGCGGTCAGCGCCAAATGGTGCCAGCGATTTTCCAATAGTCGCTGCACGGCACTGTTGATTCGCTGTTCAAGGTTTTCAACTCGCGCTGACTTGATCCCCAATGGCGCGCGAAGGTCTGTCATTGCCAATCGCTTTTGCGCTTCGTGAAATCTTAAACGCGTGTTGCTCAGATTAATTCTGAGTGCATCAACTGCACGAGCTTCAAGCTCTTTGCATTTTGCGGCGGTCAAAGCAATCGAGCCGACGGTTCTGGCGAATCCACGGCTTTCAATCAAATCCCGCAGCTCTGAACGGCGACGCAGCAGGTAATAATTCATTGCTCGGTTCAAACTCACCTGCAAATCTTCGACACGAGCAGCCAACTCGCTGGCCTCGCGTGTCACTAATTCGGCGGCAGCGGAGGGAGTAGCGGCTCTAAAATCGGCGACAAAATCGGCAATCGTAAAATCAGTCTCGTGGCCAACGGCTGAAACCACAGGAATTTCCGAATCAAAAATTGCACGTGCAACCTGCTCTTCGTTGAATGCCCATAAATCTTCCATTGAACCGCCGCCACGACCGATGACGATTACGTCAATTTCTTCTCCGGATTTTTTTGCCATGGCTTTTTTCGAATACTGATTGAGAAGTCGAATGGCATCAGCAATTTCTCGCGCCGAACCGATCCCCTGAACCTTGACCGGAGTGATGATGATGTGAACGCCGCGGTTGCGACGCTGTAGAACCTGAAGCATATCGCGTAACGCTGCACCATCCGCCGAAGTTACAATCCCGATTCGACGAGGCAAAATCGGCAAAGAACGCTTACGAGCTTCGTCGAATAAACCTTCCGCCGCCAGCTTTTTCACCTGCTGTTCAAAAGCCAGTTGCAACGCTCCGACGCCGACCGGCTCCATTGTTTCGACAACGATTTGATATTCGCCTCGCGGCTTATAAACGGACAAGCGTCCGCGGACACGAACTTCCAAACCGTTTTCCGGCTCGAATCGCATCAGACGATTCCACTGCCGGAAAAAGACTCCGCGAACCTGAGCTTCGGAATCTTTCAACGTGAAGTACCAGTGTCCGGATTGATGATTTTTATAATTGGAGATTTCACCTTGAACGGTAAGCGAAAAGAATTTGCTTTCAAGGCTGTCTTTGATGCGTTCGGTCAATTCGCCAACGGTCAGAATTTCCGGCTCCTCAAACAGCGCAGCCATCATTTTGGAGGCGGACTCATTCATGATTTCTATAGGTCAAGCTTATACCGGTACAGTGTGGTTTCAATTCAGAAACTAAAATTTACGACTCTGATTTGATAATCGCCCTTCGTAACGCCAAAGGATTTTCAAACAACAACCCAAGCCCTCGGATAACCGCACGCTGAGGGCTTTCAGTTAATTGCACGGCCAATTCAGTTTCCTTTGAAAGTCGTTCATCCAACCCGGCCAGCAACGAAGCTCCGCCAGCCAGAATCATGCCGCGGTCATAAATATCGCCCGAAGCTTCAGGCGGCAAGGCTTCAAGGGCGTCCTGAACTGCGTTGACTATACGATTGATCAGAGGTTCGATGGCTTCGTGAATTTCAATGCTGTTGACGACAGCCATTTCTGGATTACCACCAATAGTTGACCGACCTTTAACCATGGTGGTGTTTTCCTGATCCAGCGGAACTGCGCAGCCCAATTCGATCTTGACGCGCTCAGCAGTCCGCGGGCCAACCAGGATATTGTGATTGGCTTTGATCATATCGCTCAGAGCAATATCCATATCGTTGCCGCCAACGCGCAATGTACGTGTAAAAATCAAATGGTTGTGTACCATTGCGGCAATGGTTGTCGTGCCAGCCCCAGCATCAACAACCAAAGTTGCCCGTTGGTCGTCAGGATCAACACCAGAGCCAAGAATTGCGACTATACCTTTATTGACGAAATGCACGTTGCCGACGCCTGCCTCTTTGGCCGCGTAATAAAGTGCGCGGTGTTCGACAGTACTGGCGTCTGCCGGAATCGAAACCAATACCCGACGTGAAAGAGAGGATCGTCCGTCGCGCGCCTTACGTAGGTAATGTTCCAGCAGCTTTCCGGCAAAGGTTGGGTCGGAAACTACGCCGTCTTTTAACGGACTTATTATCTGAATGTCGCCGGAGGCCCGCCCTTCGAGTTCAAGTGCTTCCAGGCCGACAGCAACAACTTCTTGCGACGGAGTGTCATACGCCAGCAACGACGGTTCATTGACCACAATTCCACGCCCTCGCGCGTAAACACGCGTGCGCGAAGTGCCAAGGTCAATCGCCAGATCGTCGGTCATCAAGTTGAGAATTGAGGGCAGCTTCATAAAGTAGTCCGTTATTTTATGTCGAGATTGTTCGTGTAAAGTCAGACCCGGTTTTATACCTGCTAGGGATTCGCGTCTGGAATCATCTTAATTGAATGTCAAAAGTGAATGTTGAGGTGGTGCGATGTTCTTAAACGCGGCGTATGTTAATCAGCCGAATGGCAGTAGGCAAGTCGTTTCATTCTCAGCCGTGTAGTCAAAAACAATCGGTGACTTGATGGCAACTTCAGACTTTGTCAGGTAAAATGCCCGCGCTTTTCCTGAATTGCGAATTGAGCGTTGCGGCCTTCTGAAATACATTGCCGTGCAGATTGATGGCGTTCGTAACACCACTATTAATTCGTCCATCAATAATCTCTATTCGCATTTCGCAATCAGAAACTAACAAAACACAAATCACAATTATGCTGACTCTCGGAATTCATTATATTGGGACTATCGCGTCGCTGGATATGCGTGGCAAGTTCATCAAAGGGCAAGGCGGTTTTCAATTACAGATGCTGGTGGACAAGGCTTTATCAGCTGGCACAACCAAAATCTTGTTGAACCTCACTGAAGTGCCAATTATTGACAGCATGGGAATAGGCGAAATCGTTCGTGCCTTTAAGAGAGTAGGGGAAGCTGGCGGTATGCTGAAACTGGTTGGAGTGACTGACCGGGTTTATGGCGCGTTGAAAATCACACAGTTGCTGGATTTGATCGAAAGTTACAAAACTGAAGAAGAAGGTGTGGCCAGTTTCGGCAAAGAAAAAAAAGCCAAGGGTAAAAAGAAAAAGGACGATTCATCCGCAAATGAAGAATCTTCTGAAAGCGATCCTGACGAAAAAAACGAGGATTGAAGCTTTCAACTTCGCACCTCGTTTTCCTGCTATCCGCAAACTGAAATTTTGAAAATTACTTTTGGGCAACCGCGTAATAACCTTCCTTGTGTTGTACTTTCAAACTTGGCAAACCTTTCGGCTGTTTCACGTTAACTTTGATTTTGTGCCATTGGCCGTCCTTTTTGATGTTTGTAGGCAAATAGCCAATGCTGTACTGATGTCGCAATTCCAAAGCAATGCGAGTGGTTTGGTCTTCAAGTTCAGCCGCTGTGCGGGGGAAGAAAGCTTTACCGCCAGTGACCTGAGCAATCTCTTCCAGAATTCCCTGGCCCTGCATGTCCAAGGAAGTGCCAGAGCCTCCTCCCATCTCAACAATCCCAAGACAATAAATCTGAACTCCGGCTTCTTTCAGCAACTTGCGAAGCTCACCATAAGTGTAGCGCGAAGAATTGTCTTGACCGTCTGATATTAACAACAGTGCGCGTTTTGTGTGGCGACCTTGCTTAACTTTCTCGATGCCAAGATACGCCGCATCGTAAACAGCCGTCTGCCCCTTTGGGTCCACCAGATGAAGCTTGTTCGACAGCGTATCGCCGTCTGTAAATTCAGCCAGCAAATTGGCACGTTGATTGAACCCAACCAGAAAGAAGTCATCGTCTGCGTGGCTGGTTTGGATGAAAGCTTTCAGGGCGTCCAGCGCGCGATCAAGTTTCCCCTTCATGCTCCCGGAAACATCAAAAACGATTCCCAGACTGACCGGCACATCGTCGTCGCTGAAATGAGTAATCTCCTGTTTGACCTTGTCTTCAAAAACCTCAAAGTGATGTTTGTCCAATCCCGTCACCAAACGGTTATAAGGATCAGTGACGGTGACCGTCATAGAGACAAGTTCAGTATTAACAACATCGCTAAATGGCTTTTGGCTTTCCTCAGCAGGACGGGCAGGCCGTTGTTGAGATTGTTGCCCTTGAGATTGAGGGTTTGATTGGGTAGAGGATTGGGCTTCTTCTTGTTTCTTTTCTCCGCTTTGCTGCGGGGTTTGCTCTGCAGAAACAACTGCCAAGCAAATCAGCAGGAAGTAGAGTGCCAGAACAATTGGGCGCGAAAAAGAGTTCTTTGACATCGTGACCCCCTTCTAAACATCCCGCATATGCGGGGAAACTAAATTTAGATAAAGACTTCGTCTCAGACCTGCCAGATCATTGATTATCTTGTTGGCTACCGCCTGGGAACAGTTTGATGGGTGGATCGGGGACGACTCGACAAGCATTGTACCCACAGCAATGACCAGGTGCAATCTATCAGGCAAAGCAGAAAAAAGTTTTTACAATCACATCTCTATGGTTTAACAGGAGCCATAGGAACCTCGCGTTCGCCAGAATCGAATAGCAGTCCGGTTTCAGCATCAAAGAGACGAAACTCGAACACGATGGGCAATGAAACATCACTGGGAAGCAGAAAAGAAAAGTCCAATGACTTTACGTATTCGCTGGCGTTAACAGTTTTTTGATCGCGAAAAATTATCTGGCCCTGTCCGTCTCTAACAGAAACCTCCAACCGATAACCGCTCTGAGACTTGCCATCTATCGTGATGGTCATTCGAGCCGTCTCACCGGCTTGATAAGATTGGTGGTCAGGGCGAATATCACTGACTGTAACGGAATCATCATCCATTAATTTCAACAGATCCAGTTCGCCTTTGGCTAAAATCCGCCCTGCCTTGTCGGTCAGGATGTATTTGACTTTGTCTGTTTCCAGCGAATCAGGCAATCTAAATTCAACGCGCGTTTGTCTGCTGATGCTAATCTGTTTCTGGTCTTTCAATTTGGCGGCAGAGATAGCAAGCGTTGCTGTGTTGATCGGATATTGTGAACTAAGTTCAAAAGAAAGGTTGAACGAATCGCTGGCGTCTTCGCTGGCCAACAATCTGGTTTTTACCTGAACTTGTGTTGCTAAAATAGCGAATTTGTCTTGTACAGGAATAGAAGAGTTGCCAGCCGACGATGTTGATATTCCTGTTTTGGATCGTTTTTGCTCTACCGGAATAATAGTGACGGCAACAGCCGGAGTGGGATCGGATACCTGGCGAAGCGGGGCAATTCTGAAAAAATGCCGTTCCCCCAATTGATCGTATATCGCCAACGAATAATGGTCTCCTGAAGGACTGATCCCGTTAATTTGCAATAGGCTGATTTCTTTTGGTGGCAAAACCACTGACACCTGGCCGACTTCCTTTTGCTCATCGCTGCTGCCAAGACTGATTCTGGCAAAGCCGCGAAATTCCGACGTTGAATTGTTTGTCAGTACCAGTCGCAATTTCCCGTCGTTGTTTTCAACCCACCCACCGACTGAAAATCTTTGCTCGTTCAATGGCTCTCTGGAATAAGCTACGCAAGACTGTCCCCCCGCCACAAAAGCGACAACAAGCAGGACCAAACTGAGAAATCGAGTCAGCATAAAAAACATATCGGCAGTTGGCATTACATCCAACCCACAATCGCGGATTTTTTTCGGACGCAGCCAACTGCCATTTCGGTCAGAACCTAATATCTGCCAAAGAGCAACAAAGATTAATCTGGTTCGCCGTTGATGATCTTGTTGACTCTGGCAATTATTCCGCGGCGTGAGCGGCCTCCGTTGATTTGTCTGGCCCACACAGTGATTAAAGCCTCCATTTCCTGCGCCGAGTAATCAGGTGGATTACTATCTCTGGCATTGATGTCCAGCACGATGCGGTTGAATCGCATCTTGACGCCAGCCACGTCCAGGTCTGTCGTGCCAAGTTCCAAATGCAAAACGGGAGGTTCTGTTGCTTTCTGGAAAGAGGCGATCAGGTCTTTTTTGGTGATACTGGCGGGAACAGCATTTAGGGCTTTTCCAGACATTGAAGCAATCTTCTGGCGAGCATCGTCAGGGATTGTATAGGAAAGCGTGCCTGCAATCGTGTCGTCGGAGTTTGCTGCCGTAAAGGTAAATGAAACTTTGCCGCGAACGTCGTATGCGTCAGCCTCTCCGTTTTTCAGTTTTGCGATTACCAGTTTGGCCGCAGTCGTATAAACAACTGCCTTCGGTGTGACTGGCGATTGAGCGTTGGCGCTGACGCCCAACCCAAGCAAGCAAACAAAAGCAAAGATAGCTCTCGAAAATTTGGTGTTCATAAATTTGTGTTTCTACCTCCAAAACGTGATTTGAAATTCAAGGGGGGTGCCGGATCAACTTAAAGCCTAAACCAAAACTTTACTTAGGGAATTCGGATTTGGCCAGATGATTCGGAGTCAGAATGGTTGTGAGTTCAGGGCAACTTTGGGCTACAAGAACAGACAGCTTACGGTTTCGCTGTTTTATTTTCAACATCTTCTTCGTCAATTGTTATCAAACGGTTGATGGCGGCAATTATGCCAAGCCGCTGCCGTTTGGTGTTTATTTGCCTGGTCCAGCTACAAAAAAGCTGATTGATCTGAGCCTGAGTTTCGTGAATCTCCAAAGCGAAGTTATCAAAATGCAGCGCAATATTATTTCCAATCTCAACTTCATTGGCAGAAACCATCAACTTGATCAATGGGCAGGCAGCGCCACGATGAAAATTAACCGTCAGTTCTTTTTGCGTGACGTTCGTTGGTATATCGGCCAACTTGCGTCCGGATGATTGCGCCATCTTTTGCCGCGCCTCATCGGGCAAAAGATACACCAGCGTAGCCGTCAACGAATCGTTTTCGTTGGCTTTGACAATTGTCAAAGTGGCGCGGCCACGTAACGTCGAATTAGAACCGTCAGCCAGTTTCAATTTTGCCTCAACAAGTTTAGGCGGAGTTGTGAAAATGACCGGCGCTCTGACCAATGACTTGGTCTGCCCGGCGGTTTGTAAGCGCGCTGATACATTTAATCCTGACCAACCAATCAGGCAGACGAAAAGCAGCAGCTTGCTTGCAAATTTCAGGTTCATCTCGCAATGTTGAGCGCGGTTCGCAACGCTTTGGTGGTGATTTGAAAATTGATTGCGCCGTCACTGTGAAGTTGAGGTCGGCGGCGCATCCAATCAGATTTAACCGGTTCGCTGAAAGTGAAGCTTCAAAATAGACGCGCCCGTTGAAAATTTCCCAGTGAGTGCAACTTTCAGACCGGGCGCATCGCTACAAACTCAAGCCTGCTAAACGCCAGCATCTGGTTGTGGTTTCATTATTTTTCCTGCCCCAGCCAGTTAAAAAACAATGTAGATTTAATTGACGCCGGAAAAAACAGTGTCCGGTTAACCCTGAAAGAATTTAGAAATGACCAGAAAGACAAGGCCGTCATACCACCAGCTTCGCATTGGAGTGGACACCGGTGGCACTTTCACAGACTTTATAGTCGTCTTCAAAAAACGTCAGCTTTCATTCAAAGTTCCTTCGACGCCTTACTCCCCTCCTCAGGCCTTATTGACCGTCATTGATCAAGCCCTGACTCAAATAAACAATGCGTTTGAAGCTTTGGTTGATGCAGA
>JAGNMH010000093.1 GCA_017991275.1 Acidobacteriota bacterium | reverse complement strand
TGACACCTTGCAGGCGACTTTCCATTGACCAGATGATGTATTCAGCCGCCGTGGTATTAGCCGCTTCCGCCGCTAATTTTGGATTGTAGGCATCGAAGGTCAGTGTCACAACTTTGGTCTGCCTGCAAACCGACACGTCATATCTTCCCTGAAAGGCGTTGACCAGACGGACTTCTCGTTCATTTTCCGACAGCGTATCCGCATTTTTCAGCCTGAATTCATCATTCTCCGACAAATTCAATTTCTGAATCACACGGCGCGCCAAATCACGGCTGTGCAAAATATCTACTTGAGTTTGCAAAAAGAAAGGGTTGAAGACGCTGGCACTTTCTGATTCAAGAATTTGCCTGCCCTGTGCCACACGCTCTGTTTCGCGGCCAATTTCCAGTTTGGCTTCAGCCCGGTAAACCGGTTTTGTCAGCATGGTTCCAATGGTCACAATGGTCACCAGAACAACCAATGTCGCCAAAACTATCCATTTGTGGCGGCGAATGATGCGGAAGTATTCACGTACGGAATTCTTTTCAACATCAACTGCAGGGTAACGGCTGTAAGCTGGATAACCGCCAATTTTTCTTGGCTCTTTACCCAAGTCTCTATTGGATTGGGGAATGTTTGTTAGAGCAGTCTGATTATCGTCGTAGTTGTTCATTCAAATGCTTTTAGGCAGGTGCTTTTAGGCAGATGCTTTTAGGTGCTCGGTAATTGAGTAATGGTGTTGTGACAACAATAATGACCTGCTTTTTATCTGAAAACTCCCCAGCCCAGCGCGCTGGATAATCCACCAGCAAATGCCTGGATTAACGAGCGTGTCTGTTTGCCACGAGTGGATTCAGGAACCATCACTACGTCATAAGGCTTGAGCACGATGTCTTTGGTCGCGTCTTTTTCAATGTCGCTAAAATTAATAACCATGTCAGTGGCGGCAGTCTGATCCGGCCCGTTCGAGCGAACAAGATGAACCTCTTTCTTTTTTGCATCTTGCGACAGACCACCTGCCAGTGCAATTGCCGCAGTCAACTTGATTGGTTCTTTAAGCGAAAACGGCCCCGGCTTATTCACTCCGTTTCCGGTCACATAAATAATTCCGGCTTCTGGAACATTGACCATGTCTCCATCACGGAGCACCCGGTTCAACTCCGGCTTACGAACCAAGTCATTGAGACTAATAATTTCCAGGCTTTCAGTCGGCTGAAAACGCACCAGTTGAATCACATTGCCTGCCTTGTCGGTTAAGCCGCCTGCGTCACTAATCAAATCGTAAACCCTCATTTCGCGATTTAATGCTATTTGCTTTGGCTTATTGACGGCTCCGGCTATTGAAACTTTCTGGGCGTGATATTCTTCGATAAAGATTGTCACCTGAGGCTCTTTCAAAATGACGATGAACTCTTTGCGCAAAAGTTCCGTGGCTTGTTGCTCAGTCAACCCGGCAAGTTTAACGCTGTGGTCTATGTACAAAAGCTCAATTGTGCCTTCTTGCGAAACTTTGACTTTAGTTCCCTTAAGATCAGTTTCACCTGCGACTGTAATAGCCAATACATCGCCAGGTCCAATTTTGTAATCACGACTTGGTCGAGCAGAACCGTTTATAGAAGTATTGCCCGAAGCTATCTGCTCTTGCTGAGCCGTAGCAGTGGAGACACCTGTCAATAAGAAGGCGAGAAACAAGGCCAGCCTAGTAGAATATGAAAATTTACAATGAGTCATCGCGGTAAGACCTGAATAAGACTCGTGACCATTTCAGTGAGGGTGGGCAGCCGTACGAATCTGAACAACTAAACAGAGGGCGCTTTTAGTCTTTATCTAAACGATGCGCCGGAATCATTCGATTTCCGAGTGACTCCGGCGCATCGTCAATTTGCCAGTTTTGCCGCCAGATAATAGCTGGAAGCTTAATCGCAATTACGGACGGAATCCGCTAACGACAATTGAACTTGGTGTCACGTTATCTGATTGCGAAGCGGCAACAATGCCAGCCACAGCGCCACCAACACCGGCGATAATCAGAGCAGCAATTGCGCCGGGGCTGAGGCCCGTACCTTGATTAGCAGTTGATAGACGAGCGCAACGCGGAGCGCTCTGCGAGCCAACAGAAACCTCGCTACCAGCTGCGACATATTCAACTTTGCTGCCAGAAGCGACTTTGGCATCGCTACGGCTGGCTGCAACGCGTGTGTTGCCACAGGTGACATCAATTGTAAGCGTTGACGCATTCTTACCATCCGCCGTTGCAACACCTTCCGCTGTTGCAACATTGATAGCTACCCCAGCCGGGGAACTTACAACGGCTCTGCCAGCAATAAGATTGCCACCAATCTTGCTATCGGCAAAGCTAATGGTCATTTCTGATTCAGGCCCAAGTTGGACCCGCCCTAATTTGCCTAGGCTGACCGTCGCCATTCCATTACGAGCAGTCTTGATTTTGCTTTCACTAAATACCGTCGCGCCGGAAATCGCTGATGTGCCATTGATCGTGACGCTACCAGTTACAGACAATTCGCCTGCAGCCTTGACCGCAGTTTGCGCGAACACCGAAGTAGTCACCAACGAATAGAAGCTGCTGACAGCCACTACTACAGCAACAGTCAACGCCTTCCGAAACATAGTTGGCTTACGCATTATGGTTCCTCCCGTGAACAATTAGTTTCATTTTCTACCAACGCCAGAACTGGAGTCGCTCAGGCGAGAGAGTTTATAAACTTGATTACTAGAACTTCAACCGAGCCTGAAGCGGCCCACTGGAGTTGCAGCTTAGCTTAAAATTACCGTAACCGGCAAGAACTTTTAGGCTTAAATTACTGCTGCAACTAAAATTTACCACGAGGATCAGAAGCGGGTTTAGTTTTACCCGAAACATGAACCTCAGTCAACTCTGATAGCTACCTTTTATGCAAGTAGCTCATAGCCCTAAATAGAATACGAGCCTTAATTAAAGCCCTCTGCTGACCTCATTCCTCTTCGTCGTCAAGCAGCCCCTTTTCAGCCAATTCCTGGCAATTTATGCAATACCGAACCCACGGCAAGGCTTCGAGACGCTTGGGCAATATCTCGTTTCCACAGTTGGTACATACTCCATACTCTTCGTCTTCAATGCGCTGGATCGCTTCTTCAATCTGAGTCAGAATTAGTCTGTCATTGGTTGACTGACTAAAAAGCAGTTCTTTGGTATACGAATTCGAGGCTTTATCAGCAGGGTCCTGGGTTGCTTCGGTATCGGCTTCTCGTCCGTAATCTTCGGTGCGCCCGACTACTCCAGACAGAGCGCCACGCTCAGCAATCAAACGATCGTGATAAATTTTCAGTTTCTTTTTGTCCATCCACTCTTCTCCCAAATTTCAAGAATCAGGGTTTTTGAAGTCGGCGATTAAACTTCAGAATTTGTGATAAGGCAAGCCAGCTAATATTGTAAATGCACGATAAATTTGTTCAGTCAAAATCACTCTGGCTAGTTCGTGCGTCAACGTCATTCGCGACAAAGACAACTCCAAATTGGCTCGCTGCCTGATCTCATCACTGACTCCAGCAAACCCTCCGATTACAAAAGCCAGACGCTTTGTGCCCGATTGTTGGCGTGTGCCGATAAACTCTGCCAGTTCCAGAGAAGTCATTGCTAAGCCACGTTCATCCATCAAGACAACAAAATCATCTTTCTCAATAGCATTAAGTATTTTCACGCTTTCAGCAGTTACGACTCGCCGCTCATCAGCGCTGCCTTGCTCTTTCAACTCACTCAGGTCGGGATGAGCGAAACGCTTAATCCGAGCCAAATAGTCTGTCACCAGAGCAGCGCAATGATTATCTTTGGTTTTACCTATCCAGACGAAATGAAATTTCAAACTTCTACTCGTTCGGCGTCGCGCCACAACCGCTCAAGGTCGTAAAACTGGCGCGACTTTTCAGTAAAGACATGAACAACGAAAATTCCGTAATCAATTAAAATCCACTCGCCAGTATTGTAGCCCTCAGTGTGTAGAGGACGAACTTTTGATTTTTTCAACTGATCCCTGATTTCGTCAGCAATTGATTGAGCTTGTCTGGTAGAACTGGCAGAACAGATAATAAAGTAATCTGTGAATTCCGTAATCGCCGATAATCGCAGCACCAGTATATCCAGCGCCTTCTTTTCGCCAGCACAGCCAGCAGCCAGTTTTACCTGTTCAAAGATCGCTTGATCTTCAGACGACATTTCTACGAGACACCGTTCAGGTTTTTCTTCAACAACTGTAGTCATTAACTCTTTCGGTAAAGCCGATATTTTTCGATGTACGCAGCAATTTGCCGCGGAACAAAATTTTCTATCGGCTGATCCTGTTCGACAGCCAATCGAATCTGTGTTGCTGATACATCCATTGCCACATAATCGGTCAAATAAATGTGCGGCGATGTGAAATTTTCCGTTAACGGAAACCTCCCACCTCGCAAATCAACACAGGTGGATTGAAGGTTTGGAGCCAGATGCAAAGCAATACCTACGTCACTTTCATACTTCGGATACCCAGGCCGCGTTGCAACTATCACATCATATTCAGTCAACAATCGTTCATGCTCTCTCCACGAAACCACGTCGCGGAAAGAATCCGCCCCCATGACAAAAAACAATTGTGAATTGTCAAACTCAGACTGTAGTCTGCCAAGCGTTTCAATTGTGTAAGGCCTCTGCGGGGCTTCAAGCTCAATAGGCGACACCAACATTTGCGGCTGGTCAGCAGTTGACAGTGCCAGCATCGCCATTCGATGAAACGGTGATGAAATATCAAGGCCTCGCTTATGAGGTGGGGCGAATGCAGGAACGAACAGCAATTGATCCATTGAAAAAGCTTTTAAGATAGCTTCGGCCACTCGCACATGACCATTGTGGATCGGGTCAAACGTCCCACCGTAAACTGCGATTCGCCGCCGGGTTGGCTCATCGTTGGCCTCATTCAGCATTGGCCTTACCTAGTGTTGGCAGTGGACAGTTTCCCAAACTGCTCTGCCGTTTCTTCTTCGAGGTTAAGCTCATTTAGACGCCGTTCTATACCACGCAGCAATTCCTTCAAACCTTTGCCGGATGCCGCCGAAATTGAACGGAATTCCAATCCCTGCTGCTGGCAGAAATGCTCAAACTCTTTCAATCGCTCTTCGTCGTCTACAGCATCCAACTTGGTAGCGACTACAATTTTTGGTTTGCTAGCAACATCACGACTGTACTCTTCAAGCTCGTGCGAAATAATCAGGTAATCTTTTATCGGGTCTTGAGACGAACCTGAAATATCAACCAAGTGTAGAAGAACTTTTGTCCGTTCAATGTGACGCAGAAAACGATCGCCAAGCCCGGCGCCTGTGTGAGCCCCCTCAATTAGCCCTGGAATATCGGCAACGACAAAGCTTTTGAAATCACCCAAGTCAACGACGCCCAAATTCGGTTCCAGTGTAGTAAACGGATAATCAGCTATCTTGGGGCGAGCGGCTGAAATTCTGGAGATCAAGGTCGATTTACCGGCATTTGGCAATCCTACCAAACCAACATCGGCAATCAGTTTGAGCTCCAGAACTAACCAGCGTTCACCGCCCAACTTGCCCTCTTCGTGGTAACGAGGGGCACGATTTGTAGGCGTAGCAAATTGAGCATTGCCACGCCCACCACGTCCGCCGGAAACGACCTTAAGACGTTGCCCTGGCTCGGTGAAGTCAAAAAGCAGTTCCCCTGTTAGCTCGTCAGTGATCAAAGTACCAACTGGCACTTTGACAACTACATCCTTAGCGTCAGAACCATGCCGGTTACTTCCTTCACCATGCCGCCCTCTATCAGCAACATACTCAGGGTTATAGCGGAAATGAAGCAGCGTGTTCAGCCCTTCAGTTGACTCGATAAAGACCGAGCCTCCTCGCCCGCCGTCGCCGCCGGAAGGCCCCCCACGCGGCACAAATTTCTCACGGCGAAAAGCCAAGCATCCGTTGCCGCCATTTCCGCCACGCACATGAATTCTAGCGCGGTCAATTAACATTATTGCAGTAAACGATGGTCAGTGATTTAGAAGTCGGCAATTTGACCAACAATTGATCACCAGACATCGAACCTGATCGCTACTCCGCCGGGTAAACACTAATAAATCGCCCTTGGCGACCTTTGTCTTCAAACTTCACGACACCTGTGATGGTGGCAAATAGAGTGTGGTCGCTACCTATGCCAACGTTGGTGCCAGGTTTGAATTTGGTTCCGTTTTGACGAACCAAAATAGATCCGCCAGAAACCAACTGACCACCAAACCTTTTGACCCCCAATCGCTGTGCATTGGAATCGCGCCCGTTACGTGAACTTCCTACACCTTTTTTATGTGCCATTTTTCAAAACTCCTTCTCTGGGGCTAAGCCACAGATTCGATTTTAACTTCGGTAAATCCTTGACGATGACCTTTGGTCTTTTTGAAATGTTTACGGCGTTTGAATTTGAAGACGATGATCTTCGCCCCGCGCCCATGCTTTACTACTGTGCCTGTGACGCTGGCCCCGGCAACCGTTGGATTGCCAATGCGAACGCCGTTGTCGTCTCCCGCTGTTAAAACTTCAAACTCGACCGAGTCGCCAGCATTTTTATCGGCGATGGAAGGGACCCGCACGACTTCGCCTTGGCTAACACGGAACTGTTTTCCGCCTGTGCGGATGATTGCGTATGCCACTGTTGTAATTCCTCCGATTATTCGTCTGATGGAAAGTCGCGGATTATAGGAGCCGATTCCAAAAAGTTCAACCACAACAATTTTTAGCAGGAAGCTGGGGTCAAAAACCTCTCAAAGATAATTTCGGCCCAGGGAATAATTCCAACTTCGTGGGTTATAAATGTAGCGGAAGGCAACGTTACGTCCGAAAGAAAAAAACCAAGGGGATCAAGGTTTTGATCCGAAACAGCGAGCAAAACTTACAAAAACTGGAGACATTTGAAGCGGAAGCATTAGGCTTTGCCGACCAGCTTTACCGTGTCGGGCTGCGGCTTTGTCGAAATCAGGCGAAAGCCGAGGATTTGGTTCAAGAAACTTTTTTGCAGGCTTGGGGATCGTTTCACCGTTTTGAGCTTGGAACAAATCTTCGGGCGTGGCTGTACAAAATTATGTTCAACGTTCATTACAGCAACCAACGCCGAGACAGGCTACAACTTGTTCCGACTGAAGAAATCATAGCCGAAACATTGGCCTACGACCCGCCAACGCCTCAAAATTTGACTGAAGAAGAAGTTTTGACCGCACTTGAACGACTGCCACGCGATTTCCAAATTCCAATAATACTGGCTGATGTGGAAGAACTATCGTACCGCGAAATCGCTGATGTTATGGAAATCCCGATTGGCACAGTCATGTCGCGCCTGCATCGTGGAAGAAAAACTCTGCGAACATATCTAGTAAATTATGCTCGGGAAGCCGGTTACAAAGTTTCAAACTGAGGAGGCAGATTACCCCACACCTGAATATATATGGATTGCCGCAATTACAAAGAACTGCTCGACTCTTACTTGTGCCAGGAACTGGCGGTCGAGACTAATCATCAGATACTGCAACATGCAGAACACTGTTCATCTTGCCGCTCTGAGATGGCTTCGCGACGTAATATGCGTGAGTCTTTGCGTCGCGCCTGCTTGAACGAGCGCATGAGCGATGAAGCTTGCGAGCGTTTGCGCTCACGATTGCACGATACAGCTTACAAGCCAAATCCGTCGGCAAAGATCAAATCAATAAATTGGCGAGACCGTTTGGCGGGATTTTTCAGTTTTCGAGTTTTGATACCTGTTTCGACTGTAATCCTGTTTCTAGCTATTGGAGCTTTGTTTTACTTCAAAACCCAAACACCAACAGTTGCAGCATTCGAATTAAGCGACACCTTGATGGCTGAATCCGCTGACGACCATCGCAATTGTGCTACGCATTTCCTCTCGTCAACAAAACCAGTCGTAATGCCTGGTTCAGTCACAGAATTCGATGAAGCCTGCTTGGAATTGGACAAAGTCGCATCAGTAGGAGCGGCAGGCTTAACATTGCGTGCGGCTCATGTCTGCCAGCCTGACTCCAGGCGGTTTGCGCATTTAGTTTATACACGAGGCGATAATCTGATCTCCTTGTTGGTTGCAAAACGCGACAGCCGAGCGTTGAAGACAGGTCTGGTCCCGTTTGACACCAACATTGCCGGTCTGCAAAAAGCGAACAATCGAGAGCTTTCGCTTGGGGCTTACCAAACTTCAAAGCATGTTGTTCTGGTTGTCTCTGATTTACCAGAATCTGAGAATGAAAAATTATCGCAAACTCTTGCCAGGCCGGTAGTTGAACATATTAGCCGCCTGGATAATCAAACGGCGAGTTTGCCTGATACTGAAAAAAGAACTTTGATTGCCAACCTGAGAAGGAGGGAGTTGAAATGATGGCTACAGCAACGAATCTGGCCGCGAATTACTGTCAAACCGAGCAAGCCTGGCAAACCACTTTTCCGAACCTGCTAAACCTGCCACACATAGAAAAAACTTTTTGGCGAGGAATGACAGTATATTCACTTGAAGACCCTGCCACACATCTTTATGTTGTGCTGAAAGGTCGGGTGAAAATTTTGCGGACGTCCACCGAAGGCGAGCAGAAAATCGTTTCCATTCGCTATGGTGGAGATATTTTTGGGGAGTTGGCGCTTGCCTGCGGCTCGGCTGAGGCTCGCAGAAGCGAAGAAGCCGTAGCGCTTGATACTACAAGAGTCGCATTGGTTCGAATCGGCGATTTTTGGAACGTCGCCCGTCGTGACCCGTCGTTGATGCAGAAAGCAATGCAATATGTCACCAGACAACTCGCCGGGGCTTATCGCCAAATTGAATCACTGGTATTTGAAAACAATCACACACGACTAGCTCGCTCATTACTGGATTTATCCGAAGAAGCATTGCGACACGGGGAGACTAGCGTGCGATTGACTCACGAAGAATTAGCCGAACTAATCGGCTCTACCCGCGAAGTTGTCACCGGAATGATGATCGAGTTCCGCCAGCGTGGTTTAATTGATTACAAACGCGGCAATATAACGCCAAACAACCATGAATTGACCAGATTCCTCAACGATGGAACAGTTTTGGCGGCATGACAGAACCGCTCCAAACCCAAACCAGGCACTAATTCCTTTCTGTCATTTCGATCTGCTAGAAAGAAATTAGTGCCTGACACTCAATAACAATTCTGGCTAATCCAGCAGCCGACTTTTGTCTTGCCTCACCCTATCTCTCGCGCTACAATCCACTTCCGGTTGGTTAAGTTAAGTGTTTACTTCGCTAACGAACATTGATTGGGGCACTGATTGCCGCAATTTTCAAATAGGTCAGAAACAGTTCTTTTACTCATTCTCTTAGGTCTTAAATTTTAGGCGCTACCTTAGTTGTTTGAACACCCCCGTGATTAATTTGGCGTCTTTAGATGGCAAAAACGACAATCCGGCCAGCCTTCCCGTGCGCAACACCGTGAGCATCGCAGTTGATCGCAATTTGACGATTCCCGTCAGGATGCGCAATTAGATGAATACTGATTTTGAATATTGGCCGTGCAAATCGTGCTTGTAACTAAATACATTGTGGGAGTAAGGATATGAAAGTCATTTGTCCGAAATGCCAATTCGAGAATCAAGCGGATTCTTCCCGTGTGGTGTGTGCTAGGTGCGCCACCATAATTGAAATTAAGCCGGATCAAGGAGCAGGCCTGGAAGCAAACGGCAAAAGGCAAACGGCACGCTTGCCATTCGTAGGAAATGTCGGCAACAGCCAGCCCTTGCCGCCGCCTCCCATTGCTCCAAACCGTGATGTTTATGCCACACGCATTGGTGATGACTTCGATGACGTATTGGACATTCCGCGACAAACCCAACCAACAGCCCCTCACAGCAATGAGCCGACAACCAAGTTTGAAGATGTATTTGCCATGCCAAATTACGAAGCCACTACTACTCCTTATGATTTGCAACAGCAGGAAAAAAAACCTACTGGGCCAATCGAAGGGTTTCCAACCGGCACCAGCAAACAACGCTCAACTCAAGATTACGAAGAGGTTCCAGAACCTGAATTTATGGGCTGGCCGGTTTTACCGGAAAGCAACGATTATGAACAAGATCAAGCGGGCGGCTTTTCTGCCAATCGAGGTGCCTTATTACTGCGTGTAAGCATGGTTGTGTTGGTTTTTGGCCTGCTAAGCGTCCTGGCTTACTATTTGCTTTATGACAAGATTTCCAGTCGGCAACATGGTTTGAATGACCGTATTTCCAGCAATACTCCCAATTCAGCTCAGCTTCCGCCAGCATCAGTTCCTAGTCCGGAGGCTGGACTTCCCGCCGCCAAACCGTCTGTTACAAATCCGGTATCGGAAGCTCCAAAATCAACTGAACCGATACAAACTAACCAGTCATCTGGTCAAAAAATTGACATCGTTCCAGTAAATGGAAAAAGCGGTCATGCGTCTTCTCCCAAACCAGCTCCAGCAATTGAAACTCCGGTGCCTGCGTCAAAGCAGGGCAGCTTGACCATTCAGGTCGCTTCATTTAACGACCAGGGCCAAGCCAACGAGCGCGTCAACTCGCTCCGTTCTAAAGGCGAGGATGCGCGTAGTGTCAAGGTTGATATCCCTGGCAAAGGAACCTGGTACAGAGTGCAGATAGGTGGCTTTAAGTCACGAGAAGACGCAATCAGTCATGCTAGTCAGTTAAAGTCCAAAGGCATTTTGCAGGATTACATAGTGACGACCATTGGCAAGTAAACCCAACCAACGATTCCAAGATGTCGGGCAATTGAGCCTTGCCATCATTTTTCGCAGCGGAAGTGTAGTGAATTGAAAACAGAGATCATAGGTCTTCACAACCAGCGATCCTCCCAGCAACGTCGGCAAAACGCGGATGGTAATGGCGCATCCAGCCGCAGTAATGCAGATGCGGCTCAACTTTACTCAAAGATAGTCGAACGCTATGCCGTACTCTTTGATAGTCCGCCTGCGCGCTTACGCTTTCTAAACAACACGCTCTCCAGACAAAACGAACGCCAAGAGCAATTGCTTCATTCGCTTCGTCATTTTCGTTTTCTCGAAAAAACTCCCTTTTACTCTTGGATGCTTGAGGCCAGGTTTTACGGTGCAGTTTTGGAAGAACTACAAGCGGTATTGCCGTATCTCTCCGCGAAAAATCAGCAAGCAATACAGGAGCTTCAAATCCCGCTCTCGGCCCGCGCGTATTCGTTTATTCACCAAACCCGTCATGCTTTTTATGTAGCCGGAGTCGCAATGGCCGGACTGATTCTGTTCGGGCTTTACTCCATGGTGAGCTGGTCGGCACATGGCATAAACACCTATCTGTCCAAGAAATACAAAAGCGGGAAAGCGCCGATTATTGTCACTCAAGCCGGGCAAAATCCAAACGATTTCACTACCACCACTGCAAAGTACCTGCCCGGGTTTCAGGAGGAAAAAGTATG
>JAGNMH010000092.1 GCA_017991275.1 Acidobacteriota bacterium | reverse complement strand
TGACTGTTGCTGGCGTTTCAGTGGACTGTTTCGCCAAAGTTGATACCGGCGCGGAGTTCTGCCTGTTCCAGCGAACATTGGCCGACTTGTTAAGACTCGATCTGCCAAGCGGTCAACCTATCAGGTTTAACACCTTGGCAGGAAACTTTGTTGCATTCGGCCACGAAGTTACGTTGAAAACATTTGGGATGATTTTTGACACTACAGTGTATTTCGCTGAAAGCCACAGCGTCACACGAAACCTGCTCGGCAGACATGGCTTTCTACAAAACGTGCAACTCGGCTTACGCGACCACGACGAATTGTTCTATCTGAGCAAATACGATGAACTACTGCCCTAACCTGACAAACCGGAACGCTCTGATGAAAACGACAAACACTTCATTGAAACTGACGATCATTGGATTGATAGCCGCCTTGCTGCTCATATTCATAGCTGGCGAAAAATTGCAGCCAACAATTTCCGCTGCCAGCAATTACCCGGCGACGGCAATTACTTTTGACACTACTAAACCTGTCAGTGAAATCACGGCTCCAACTGGCGGTTGGACCTTTCGCAATCACGTCATTCCGGTGCTAACACGAATGGGTTGCAATTCGGGTGCTTGCCACGGAGCGGCGGCGGGCAAGGGCGGACTTAAACTGACTCTGCGCGGTTACGATCCCGAAAGCGACTTCAATGTCCTGACTCGGCAATCGCTAGGCAGGCGCGTTAACAAACTGGAACCGGCGAAAAGCTTGATGTTGCTGAAACCTACGATGGTGATTGGTCACGGCGGCGGCAAGCGAATGAGCACCGACTCGCTGGAATACAAAGTTCTGTCGGAATGGATTGCCGACGGGCTGGTGGCTCCGGCGGAAAGCGATGTCCGCATCACCAAAATTGAAATCACGCCGAAGACTTCGACTCTGGCCAGCAATGCCGAACAGCAACTGCGTGTGCTTGCTCACTTTACGGACGGTCACGCCGAAGACGTGACCAAATGGGTGAAGTATTCATCCGCCGATCCCGGAACGGCTTCGGTTGACGACGACGGCAAAGTCAAAATGCAGGGCAATGGCGAAACCGCCATCAGCGTTTGGTATTTGAGCCGGGTTTCATTCGCCCGCGTAGCCAATCCTTACCCGAACAAAATCTCGCCGGAAGTTTTCGCCCGCTCGCCGCGACAAAATTTCATTGACGAACTGGTCATCAAAAAACTTCAAACTTTGAACATCGCGCCTTCGGAACAGGCGACCGACCGCGAATTCGTTCGCCGGGCTTTTCTGGACGCGACCGGAACTTTGCCGACTTCGCAGGAAGTCGAAAACTTTCTGGCTGACAACGCAACGAACAAACGCGCAAAGCTGATTGACGGATTGCTGGCGCGCGAAGAGTTTGTTGATTACTGGACGAATCGCTGGTCGGACGTGCTGCTGGTTTCCAGCGACAAAATAGGCTCGACGGCGATGTGGTCGTTTTACAACTGGCTTCGTGACGGCGTGGCGACGAACAAACCGTGGGACAAAACCGTCCGCGAAATCATCACGGCCAGCGGCAACACTCTGGAAAACGGCGCAGCCAATTATTACGTGATGCACAAGGATGTCACAGACCTGACCGAAAACGCTTCGATGGCTTTTCTGGGAATGTCCATCACCTGCGCGCGTTGCCACAATCATCCGCTGGAAAAATGGACTCAGAAACAATACTTCCAGATGGCCAACCTGTTCGCTCGCGTAGGCTTGAAAAACGGCGTGCGAGCAGGCGACGTCCAGGTTTACTCAAACCCCGCCGGCGAGGTGAACCATCCGCGATTGGGCAAACCGCTGCCGCCTGCTCCGCTGGATGGTGAGGCTCTGGCGTTCGATTCGCCCAAAGACCGCCGTGAACATCTGGCCGACTGGCTGACTTCGCCGTCGAACACTTACTTTGCCAAAGCCGCCGTCAATCGCGTCTGGAAAAACTTCATGGGGCGAGGGCTGGTTGAAGCAGTTGACGATATGCGCGCCACTAATCCGCCGTCGAACGAAGAATTGCTGGCCGCGCTGACCAAAGACTTCACAGATCACGGCTTCGACTTGAAGCATTTGATTCGCATGGTGATGAACTCTGCGGCTTATCAGCGGTCATCGAAACCGAACGAAGCGAACAAACAGGACGACCGTTTTTATTCGCGTTACATCATCAGGCGGCTGCCAGCCGAAGCCGTGCTGGATGCAGTTTCGCAAGTTACAGGCGTGGCGACGGACTTTCCAGGTTACCCGGCTGGAATGCGAGCGATGCAATTGCCAGACGCGCGAGTCAATTCTTACTTCCTGACGATCTTCGGCAAACCGCCGCGCTTCGCCACTTGCGAATGCGAACGAACTGCCGAACCTTCCGTCACTCAAGCTCTGCACGTCATCAATGGCGACACCATCAACCAAAAGCTGCGCTCTGCGGGCGGGTTGGTGGATTCCTTCCTTAAACTCGGAGCGACTGACGAAACAATCATTAACCACCTTTACCTTTCCGCGCTCAGCCGATTGCCTGAAAAAGATGAAATAAATCGGCTGCTTTCTGTGATGAAGGAAAGTGTGGGAACAGAGAAAACCGCTGGTGAACTTCGGCGACAGACCATCGAAGATTTGGTCTGGGCAGTTCTAACCAGTAAGGAGTTTCTCTTTAACCACTGAGGTCTGCCGAACGGCATGCCCGCTCGGCTTGTTTCAACAATGATGAATAAGACACATTTCAAAATTACACACGCTGTTGCCGTCCTGTTCGGCATACTTTTTATCGCCTTCGCCGACACCCCCAAATCACCCAATGATGTGTTGGAAGCCCTGACCAAAGGCAACCAACGCTTCGTTTCTGGCAAGCCGGAGTATCCACGTCAGGACGCGGCTCGCAAAGCTGATGCTGCTCAAGGCCAGCACCCTGTGGCTACAATAATCAGTTGCTCGGATTCCCGCGTGCCTCCTGAACTGGTTTTCGACGAAGGAATTGGCGACCTGTTCATCATTCGTGTCATTGGCAACATCGGCAGCCTGGATGAAACCGGCTCGGCTGAATACGGCACTGAGCATCTTGCCACGCCTTTGCTGGTAGTGCTGGGCCACACAAAATGCGGAGCCGTCACAGCCGCTGTAACTCATGCCGAGGTTCACGGAAGCATTCCGCCGGTCTTGGCTCACATCAATCCGGCGGTCAGGGCCACCAAACACGATCATCCAAACTTGAAAGGCGATGAACTGATTGCGGAGACAATCAAAACCAACGTCTTTCATTCGATTCAGGAATTGTTCATCCGCAGCAGCATCATCCGTCACCGCGTCAGCGCCGGTAAACTGAAAGTCGTTGGTGCAATTTACGATCTAGGCAGTGGCCAGGTGAACTGGTTGGGCGAGCATCCAAAGCAGATGCAGTTATTGGCTCACGGTCAAAGACATTTGGCCAAACACAAATAATGCAGACAGCAGAGAAGGAGAAAATTATGAATACAGGCGAGATCATCAACTTATTTTGTCAGACTGAAGAATACGGCAGCGGTGATTGTAAACCTTGTCGCCGCTGCCAGTTCGAGCTAAAAGCCGACGACAAATTTTGTCGCCGCTGCGGATGGCGGCAATTCGACTTTGTGACGCGTCCGGCAGCGCACATATCAGAACGCTTGTCAGCCCAACAACATTCCTAACCAGTAATTCAGTAACATCGCCCCGCTCAAGCCTGTGCCAGCCATGCTGACTTGCACAGGTTTTTCAGTTCTACGGCCAATACTTCTGAAATCTAAGCTGCACCGAATTTCGCTCACCTGGAATTTTTCCCACCCTTCTTTGGATTCAACACGCGAAGAGAGAAACACATTGCTTTAGTCGTTTTTTGCCGGTCGCTGATTGTTGAATATCGGGTTGGCACTTTTGGGTGCGACGGTCGGCGGCTGGCGCCATTTATCAGGAATCGAACATAAGTACAGGAGAAGAAATGAACTCGAACCATTACGACGTGATTATCATCGGCACTGGCGCTGGCGGAGGAACGCTCGCTTACAAGCTGGCTCCATCCGGCAAACGTATCCTGCTGCTGGAACGCGGCGGTTATGTGCCGCGCGAAAAAGACAATTGGAGCACTCAGGCCACAGTCAAAGAGGGCAAGTACAACACGAAAGAAGAGTGGCGAGATTCAAAAGGCAAACCGCTGCATCCGCACACGAACTATTACGTCGGCGGCAACACCAAATTTTACGGCTCGGCGTTGTTCCGTTTGCGTGAACAGGATTTTGGCGAGATTCAACATCACGGAGGCGTTTCGCCAGCGTGGCCGGTCAGTTACGCCGAGCTTGAACCTTACTACACCGCCGCCGAACACCTTTACCACGTTCACGGCAATCGCGGCGAAGACATCACCGAACCCTGGGCCAGCGCGCCGTATTCTCACCCGGCAGTCAGCCACGAACCACGCATAGCCAAACTGGCCGAAGATTTTGAAAAGCTGGGTTACAAACCTTTTCACACGCCGCTGGGCGTGATGCTGGATGAAAAACAAATGAACCGCAGCAAGTGCGTGCGCTGCAACACCTGCGATGGATTCGCCTGCGTAACCAACGCCAAATCCGACGCTCAAGTCGTTTGCGTTGATCCGGCGCTGGAATACCCGAACGTTTCTCTGCTGATAAATGCTTACGTCGAAAGGCTGGAAACCAACGAGTCAGGCCGAGAAGTAAAGCGCGTTGTCGTGAAGCGTGATGGAGTTGAGGAAATTTACTCCGCCGATGTCGTCGTCGTTTCAGCCGGAGCAATCAATTCCGCCGCCTTGTTGCTGCGTTCGGCCAACGACAAACATCCGAACGGATTGGCGAACGGTTCTGACGTGGTCGGTCGGCATTACATGGGACACAACAACTCCGTGTTATTCGCCATCTCGCGTTGCCCCAACCCGACGGTCTTTCAAAAGACGATGGCGCTGAATGATTTTTACTTTGCTAACAAGGAATGGGATTTTCCGATGGGACACATTTCTTTTGTCGGCAAGTTCGACGCGAACATGTTCGCCGCCGGAGCGCCGCCTTTTGCGCCGCATCTGACGCTGGATTACATCGCCAAACATTCGCTGGATTTCTGGCTGACTTCTGAAGACCTGCCCGATCCGAACAACCGCGTGACGCTCGACCGCGAAGGCCGCATCACGATGTCATACACGCCGAACAATCTGGAAGGCCACAAACGGCTTTACGCCAAAGTAAAAGAAATGGTGAAGGAAGCCGATTGCCACGAACATCTGATCCCGCTCAACGCTTTTGTCGGCGACCGAATCCCGCTGGCCGGAGTCGCCCATCAAAACGGCACGATTCGATTCGGCAACGATCCAAAGACTTCGGCACTGGACAAAACCTGCAAGGCTCACGAAGTGGACAACCTGTACGTCGTTGACGGCAGCTTTTTCTGTTCCAGCGCAGCGGTCAACCCTGCGCTGACGATTATGGCAAACGCTCTGCGCGTCGGAGATCACTTGCTGGGGAGGTTGAAATGACAAACAGAACCAGACAGGAAGACGCGGAGACGAGGCGACGGAGCAACGGGGCGAAAGGCATTGCAGCATTATTTGCAGCTTTGTTGCTGCTCAGTTTCGCTCCGGCAAAACTGAGCGACTGGACAACGGGTTTCGCCCAGTCGCCCAGCCGCCCAGTCGCCCAGTCCCTGATTAAGGCCGTTGATTCAGTTGGCTTCACCGTCAGTGACGCCGATCATTCGGTTGAATTCTTTTCTAAGGTTCTATCATTTGAAAAAGTCAGCGACGTGGAAGTAACTGGCGATGAGTACGAACATTTGCAAGGCGTCTTTGGCTTGCGAATGCGCGTGGTGCGAATGCGGCTGGGCGATGAATTCATCGAACTGACGGAATATCTGGCTCCACGCGGCAAACCCATTCCGGTGGGTTCGCGCAGCAACGACCGTTGGTTTCAACATATCGCCATCATCGTCAGCGACATGGATCGAGCATATCAGTGGTTGCGAAAAAACAAGGTTGAACACGCTTCGACCGGGCCGCAAACCTTGCCCGACTGGAACAAAAACGCCGGAGGCATCAAGGCGTTTTACTTCAAAGACCCCGACGGCCACGCCCTGGAAATCCTGCAATTTCCCGAAGGCAAGGGGAACGAAAAATGGCATCGGCTGGCAAAGCAACCCTCTGACCCGGAAGCAGGCAAATTGTTTTTGGGTATTGACCACACGGCGATTGCCATCGGTGACACCGATGCCAGCTTGAGGTTTTACCGAGACACTCTGGGATTGCGCGTCGCTGGTGAAAGTGAAAATTATGGAATTGAACAGGAACGGCTGAACAATGTGTTTGGCGCTCGGCTAAGAATCACGGCGCTCCGGGCAGATTCAGGACCAGGCATAGAGTTTCTGGAATACCTGGCTCCGCGCGACGGGCGGCTAACTCCCGGCGACAAGAAAGCCAATGATCTGATTCATTGGCAAACCAGGCTGGTGACCAGTGACATTGAATCGGCAGCAGCCCGATTGCGCGAAAACCGATTCAACTTTATTTCGCCTGGAATCATTCACTTCGCTGAACCGGTGCTCGGATTGAAGCGAAGCTTTTTGGTGCGCGACCCGGATTCTCACGCGATCCAGCTTGTCGAGCGATGAAGTTGGCAATTTGAATGCGACTACTCGGGTTAAGGTTTCTTCGCCCGTGTATGTTTCGAGCCGAGCGGCAGGTGCCCTTATTTCAAATCGAAGCTGATGACGCCACTGACCTGCACAGGCTGCCCATCCAGCATTGCAGGCTCGAAAGTCCAGGCCCGAGCTGCAAGGATTGCGGCGCTGTTCAAATCAGATCGCCCATCAATTACATGGCTGAAAATCACTTTGCCTTCGGTTGAAACCAGGACTTCGACTTTGGCCTTGCCTGATGAATAAGCTGTTTTAGTTGCGGCATCAGCCGAATCGGAGGATTTCCCAGGCCGCATACGTGGAAAGATGGGTTGCTTTCGTTTAATTGGTTTTCCACCTTCGATGGCTTTCATCATTTCATCGGCTTGCTGCTCTTGATCTTCTTTTGTTCCGGCGAACTCTGAAATACGAATGGTCGGGAAGTTGAAGTCAGCGGTTTCTGCTGCCTTGCTGTCCGACAAAGGGCTGGACATTGAAAGAGCCATACGCAAATCGTCAAGCGACTGGTGCTGGTGATTTTTCGCACTCGATTCATCTGTGGCGGCAAGTGCGGCTTCTGCATGCAACAAATTTCTGATGTTGTAAGCATCGGCAAAACTGGCTCTGAGACTCAGAGCGCGTGAAGCAAATCCGATGCCTTCCCTGATGACTTTTGAAACATCCTGCTGCGTGCTTTCCGGTAAGTTGTGAGTGACTTTGCCATTTTTGACTTCAATATACTTTGCAACCAGATCATGGGCTTCTCGCCAGCATGTCATAGCCGCGCGGTGATAACTGTAAGCTTTGACGGAATCTTTTTGACCTGACAAATCAGCGCGTTTCAAAAAATAATCACGCGCCGCCGCCTGACTGTCCAATCTGAATGCCGTTTCCGCAGCCAATCCCAAAGCTTCATCGTTGTCCGGTTCCTGTTTCAGCGCAGCTTCAAACTTTGCCAAAGCCAGTTTGAACTTCGCAGTGCGGTAGAGCGCCTTGCCCTGAGCGGTCAACTCTTCGGCTGGAGCGTCGTTTTTTTCCTGTAAAGCCTGCTTCTCGTCTTTGTTGATTGGAACAGAAGCTGATTTAGTTTGTTGCGCAATAGCCTGGTTTTGCCAGGCAAAAAGAATCAGGCCAAGCGCCAGAAGAATTGTTTTCATGATTTTCGTCCTCAGCATTTTGTGGCTTCCTGACTTCACCGCTGTTTCAAGCTTTGACTAACCTGTTTTTGGTACTTGCGAGCTGACATCTTGACGGCGTTTTCATTAACAGTCAGCAAACGACGATTACGCATCAACACGCGGCCATTGACTATGGTGTCAGACACGTCGGAAGCTTTCGTCGCGTAAACCAAGTGGGAGTAAAAATTGTAAAGCGGCGTTAAATGCAGTGCGCTCATATCAACCAGAATCACATCGGCACGCTTGCCGGTTTCAATCGAGCCAATCTCTTTTTCCATGTGAAGCGCGCGTGCGCCGCCAATGGTTGCCATTGCCAGAGCTTCTCGCGCCGGAACCGCAGTCGGATCGCCGGAAATCAGCTTGTGCAGCTTGGCCGCCGAATCAATCTCTTCCCACAAACTCAAGTCGTGATTCGAAGCTGCGCCATCCGTTCCCAGCCCCAACCGCAATCCGGCTTTCAGCATTGCCGGAACCGGAGCCGTTCCCGAAGCCAGCTTCATATTCGATTGCGGGCAATGAACGATGCCGACTTCGCGGCGTTTCAAGATGGCAATCTCTTCGTCGTTGACGTGGACGACGTGCGCGGCCAGCAATCGCGGCGAAAGGAAGTTGATTCTTTCCAGATACGCCGCCGGTCGAGTGTTGTAAGTTTTGGCGATGAATTCAGTCTCGGTCGGAGCTTCAGCCAGGTGAGTCAGAATCGGCGAATCCAGCTTTTCAGCCAGCGTGCTAACTTCGTTAAGGTGATCCGTGCTGACTGTGTAAGGCGCGTGGGGGGCAATGGCGGCGGTAATCAACGAATCACCTTTCCAGCGTTTCAAAAACCGTTCGGTGTAGGCCATTGCCTCCGTCCAGGTTTTGTTGTCGGCAACCGGGAAATCAATCACCGTTTCGCCCAATACGCCGCGCATTCCTGCGCGTTTGGTTTCTTCGGCGATGGCGTCCTCGAAGTAATACATGTCGGCATAAGTCGTAATGCCGCCTCGAATCATTTCCGCCAAGCCAAGCCTGGTTCCTGCAACAACAAAATCCCGCGTGACGTTTTTGGCTTCCGCCGGAAAAATGTATTTAGTCAGCCAGTCTTGCAGGTTCAAGTCATCGGCGAGACCACGGAAAAGCACCATTGGGATGTGAGTATGCGCGTTGATCAAACCAGGCAAAACGACTTTGCCACGCGCATCTATTGTCTGCTTGGCGCGATACCCTTTTGCTTTCAACTGAACCGCGTCGCCAACGTCAACGATTCGCTCTCCGCGAATTGCCACAAAGCCGTTGTCGAAAACCCGCCGCTCACCATCCATCGTCACCACTGCTCCGCCGGTGATTAAGAGATCAATCGAAGTCGCAGCCGAACCAGCGCGCTTCTGCCCGGACAGCGCAACAACCGCCGCGATCAAAAAAACAATGCTGAAAAACTTCTTCATCTTCAGTCGCTCCGACACGGCATTTCAGCCTAAAGAAAACTTCCATCAAAGGCTTCCGGCAACAGTTCAGCGACGGTGTGTTTGACGATCTGCCCTCTCAGGTTGACCATCACAATTTCGGTTTGCGCGCCACAAAGCTCAGAAATCACCTGCCGGCAAGCTCCGCAAGGTGGAACCGGCGCGTGAGCATCCGCGATGACAGCCATACGAATGAAATCCGTTGCGCCTTCCGAAACCGCCTTGCCCAACGCCACCCGCTCTGCGCACATCGTCAGCCCATAGCTGGAATTTTCAACGTTGCAACCGGTGAAAATTCGCCCGTCTCGGCATTCAACTACCGCACCGACTTTGAATTTTGAGTAAGGCGCATAAGCACGTTCGCGCGCCTGCCTGGCCAGTTCAATCAACTCTTCTGGTGTTTTGCCGGTGTGACTCACAGAGTTTTATTCACCAATTCCTTTTGTAACTGAGTTCGGATTTTGCCGGAGATCAGATCAATCCCGACCTCATTGTAACCGCCCTCAGGGATAATCACATCGGCGTATCGTTTGGAAGGTTCGACGAACTGTTCATGCATCGGGCGAACGGTTTCCAGATATTGTTTGATGACTGATTCAACCGTGCGCCCGCGTTCGTTCACGTCGCGCTGCAAACGGCGTATGAAACGCAAATCATCATTGGTATCCACAAACAGCTTGATGTCCATCAATTCACGCAGCGCGGCATCCACAAAAATCAGAATGCCTTCGATAATCATGATCGGTTTCGGCCTGACGTGAACTGTCTCGGCCTTACGCGAATGAATCGAGAAGTCATAAACCGGCATCTCAATAGCTTCACCCGCTCGCAACGCTTTTACGTGGTTAATGAACAGATCATTATCCAGCGCATCCGGGTGATCGAAGTTGACTTGATGATGCCGCAACTCCACAGGCATATCGCCCAGGTTGCGGTAATAACTGTCCTGCTGGAAAAAGACGACTTGTTCATCGCTGACGTTTTCCAAAATGCGCCTGGCGACAGTAGTTTTGCCTGAGCCGGTTCCACCACAAATTCCAATTATCATCTGATTACATCCTGACAATGATCTTAGTCAGCAGTTCGCAGAACTGCGCGCTGACGCGATGCCCCATTTCCATCACTTCGGCATGATTGATCGGAGCGTCTTCGATTCCGGCGGCTGCGTTGGTAATCAGTGAAATTCCCAGAGTCTTGACGCCCATCTGACTGGCGACGATGGCTTCCGGCACTGTGGACATTCCGACGGCATCCGCACCCAATAATCGCATCATGCGAACTTCAGCCGGAGTTTCGTAATTCGGCCCTTGAAGCGACATGTAAACTCCTTCAGCCAGATTGACGCCTAAAGCAGACGCTTCCTCTTTGGCAATTCGTCTGTATTCGCGGGAATAAACTTCGCTCATATCCGGGAAGCGCGCTCCGAGCCGATTGTCGTGCTGACCTCGCAACGGACTTTTCATCATCAGGTTGATGTGGTCGCTGATCAGCATCAGGTCGCCAGCTTTGAAGTTCTCATTCACTCCGCCAGCCGCGTTTGTTAGCACCAGCTTTTTAACTCCCATCGCTCCGAAAGCTCGAATTGGCAGAGTCACTTCGTCCATCGAATAACCTTCGTAGTAATGGAACCGCCCTTGCATCACCGCTACGTTGATCGAAGTCCCAGGCAATTTGCCAACAACCAAACGCCCGGAATGCCCTTCGACAGTCGAGCGTGCGAAGTCGGGAATCTCTTCATAAGGGACGATGGCTTTTTCTTCCAACGTCTCGGCAAAAGCTCCCAAGCCTGAACCGAGCACAACTGCGACATCAACTTCGGTGTTGATTTGCTCACGGATAAAGCGCGCTGAAGTTTGCGCGCGGTCAAAAATAGAAATTGTCATAAGTTCTTTTCTCATTACTCCTTGTTATCGAGGGCTACCTACTCCTTCACATAAGCTACGCCCAAAGCTTTTGGTGGATCGGCTCTGCGAATCAAACCGGCCAGCACCACTATCGTCAGAACGTAAGGAATCATCATCACGAATTGGTTTGGAATGTTGACGTTGCCTTGCATGCGGATCGAAACCGCCTCGGCAAAGCCAAAAAACAGACAAGCCATCAAAGCTCCCACCGGATGCCATTTGCCGAAAATCAAAGCCGCCAGGGCAATGAAGCCCCGACCGGCAGTCATGTTACGTGTGAACTGCGAGCTTTGACCGATTGAAAGATAAGCTCCGCCAAGCGCCGCCA
>JAGNMH010000091.1 GCA_017991275.1 Acidobacteriota bacterium | reverse complement strand
GATGAATAGAGCGGGTGATGAAAGTACGCAATTTTCCATTGAGCTTTTGACTCAGACAGAGCTGATTCCAGCCAGACGGTCTGCTGGTCGTTGAAATCAGTCGTATCCAGCCCAAAAAATTCCACCATCCCATCGGCTTTGACTGTGGAGTAATAAGCTCGCTTTCCCATATTGAAATTCGGATAACCGGTTTCAAATGCTCGACCGCTCCGAACGTCGTGATTGCCCAGAATGGCATAGAATTTGACGTTTTGTCGCAGAAGTTCGGCGTAAGGCTGCTCGAATTTAGTGACAATGTCCGAGGCCTTGCCACTGGAGTAAATGTTGTCGCCCAGCATCAAAATCGTGTCGAACGGACGTTCGCTCAGAAATAGAGTCAGTTGCTTGGCAATGGCGAACTGGCCTGCTTTGCCTGTTCCCGTGTCACCCAAAACGGCGAAACGGAAAGTTCCGGCGGCGGCTTTGCCATTGGGCAACGGTGTGTGGGGATCGTCAGTCAACCGCGCGATGGTCCTGGATGGGGCGAGCAGAAAACAAAGAACAAAAGTTAAAGCCGCGATGGCGGCAGGCGATTTATTCGGTAGCTTCATCGTTGATTGGTTCTTGGTAGTTGGTGCAGTCCCGCACGCTTAATTGAGAGGGAGATGCCGAAAGCAACAGCTTGATAACAAGCTTTACCGTTGGCGGTTTCACTCTTCGCGTTTGAATGTGTACCGCAAAAGAAAAATGTGATTCGGCGCGCGCTGGGCATAGCTGCCCAAGCCGGTTGCTAAAATGTATTCAGCCAGAAAGCTCCGCGTGATGCGCCAGCCGAAACTGAAGTCAGCGTAATTGTCCGAAAATCTTTCCTTCATTATTCCATCTGGCACGAACAATCCATTGACGTCTGACACTCGTCCAAAACGATCGGGGAAAAGCTTGTGATCTTCAGTCCGCCCCTGGGCCATTTTGAAAATCGAAGCGCTGGCAAAAAGATTACGCCATACGTCAGTTTGGACACCAACCTGGAAGGACAAAAATCGAAGGCGCGTTCTTTCGCGTTCCAGCGGATTGCCGGTCGCTCGCTCGAAGTAATCTTCGTGGATATTTGAAACGCCCGCGGCGACATCGGCGCTGAAAACGGTTCGGCGTCGCAGCGCATATCCCAGTCCAAAGCTGGCCGCGGTGCGTGTGATGCGCTCGCGTTCATTGGCTTCAGTGATGATCGAGCGGTTGATTCTTCCACTGACACCCGTCGTCAGCCAATGAAGCTCAGCGCCGTAAAACAGTTTTTGGGTTAGCGTCCCGCGCAATCGCGCTCCGATTTCAGACGATTGGCTGGAATACTGAATCGAATCCATGGGCAACGGCAAACCGTTGAATGAGCGTGTAACGTCGTTGTCGTTGGCTGAAAGCAGGCTGTGACGGTAAAAAATCCCCAGCTTGTGACCATTCAAAAATTGATGGGCAAATCCCAGCTTGAGGCGTTTTCGCTCAATGTCTGACCTGGCTTCTATCAATTCAGCAGCGCGCAAACCAATTGCATTGGTCAGCATCGTTGAACCGCTGAGTTCACCCAGACCTCTGACGTAATCAACGCCAGCTCCAAAACTTGTCCGGCCTTCTTGGCCGAAACGGCGCGCAATACTCAAAGAGCCGCCGTTTGAATCTGCGTGAGTTGAACTGCTGTTCATTCGCAACCCCGGCACTCCATCCGGGAAAAGCGGATTTGCTGTTCCGGTGATTTCCTGTTCGTAAACAGACCTTACCCTGCTGTTTGATTTGGCGAAGTTGCCGCCAATCACCCAACGAGTTTTTGCCAGCGGAACAAAGAAAGTGCTTTGCAGCAGATAACCGGAATCAACCGGTTCGATGGAATTGGCGCTGGTCGGCAATCGAGCATTGGTTTTCCTTTTCGAGTTGCTGAGTGATGAAATCATCAACGTTCGGCTTTCCAGGTGGTTGAATTCCGTTGAGTAAGCAGGGTTTTCCAGGCTGTCCAAATGCGAATCCGAAAATGCTGTAAACCTTAGCAGCGGCGCCGATTCCCCGGGTTCGACCAAACTGTCAATATAACGCTCGTAATCTCCGCCGACGAAATTTCTGACGGCGACTGACGGATTCTTTCCATCGCCAACCGATGCAACTGAATTGAGCAGTTGCTGATGATTGTCTAAGTTTCTGGCGCTACGCTCTCCAACTTCGCTGCCGGTTCCGGGCGTGAAAAACCGAATGTCCTCGTTCGACTTTACCAGTACTCCATGGCCTGGAGAAACCAGCGCGCGGCGATTCGGATTGCTCAGGCTTTCAACTTCGACCAGACCGTCGTATACCACAACGCTGGTTTCGCCGGACGAATCCACGCCGACGCCGAATTCAGTTCCGCGCACCAGAATAGAAGCCGTAGGGCTGTTTACTCGATAAGGATTTGGTCGCCCGCCGTAATGGGCGATTTTGACGCGGACTCGGCCAATCAGAACCTGAATAAGTTCGCGCAGGGAACCGACTGTACGGTAATCCTTAAAAACAATATGAGAACCGGGCTGGACGGTAATCAAACTGCCGTCGGTTAATTCGATAACGACGCGTCCGCCAGCCTGTGTGTCAATCTCATCGCCCGGAGCCAGTTTGTCTCCGCGACGTATGGCGAATTTGTGAGAGTTATTGATTCGCGTGGCTTTGCCTTTGATGCTGGATACTCTGGCTTCGACCGGCTGGGCGAAGGTGGAAAACTCCAACGCCGCCAGCAGCGCGCAAAGTATAAAAACAAATTTTGAGGTTATTCCACGATTCACTTTCAGGCTATTCCTCTTGTCCGTCGCTTTCAGATTCTTCAGATGTGCTTAACCCGTATCGCGCAATCAACCTCTGAACGGTTCGGCGGGCTGTTCCCAACAAATCAGCCGCGTGTTGCCGATTGCCATGAACTTTTTCCAGAGCCAATTGCAGGTAACGGCGTTCCAATTCCTCCAGCGTTGGCCAATCCGCCGCCAGATTTCGCAGTGAATCTTCGGCAGTTGAAGCTGTGGTTGGGGCACTGCCTTCGCTCACAATATGAGGCGGTAAACAGTCCAGCGTGATGACTCCATTTGCGGAAAGCGCGGCGGCTCGTTTCAGGGCATTTTCAAGTTCACGGACGTTGCCGGGGAAACGATAACCGCGCAGAACTTCCATCACTTCTTGAGACAAAATCGGCGACTGGTCGTCCGCGCTGTTTCGTCTCAGCAGATGTTGAGCCAGTAATTCAATGTCGCCGGAGCGTTCGCGCAGCGGCGGCAAGTCAATGGTCAGCACGCTCAATCGGTAAAACAAATCGGAACGAAAGCCGCCGCTTTCCGCCAGTTCGCGCAATGGAGCGTTGCTGGCTCCGATGATGCGGACGTTTACCTTGGTGGTTGTCGTCGCCCCCACGCGGCGAACCTCGCCGGCTTGCAAAACGCGCAACAGGCTGGCCTGAAAGGCAGGACTGGTTGAAGCCAGTTCGTCCAAAAACAGAGTGCCGCCGTCCGCCGCTTCAAACAAACCGGCACGGTCAGCGGTTGCCCCAGTGAAAGCGCCTTTGGTGTGGCCGAACAACTCGGCCTCCAGCAGCGTGTCGGTCAAGCCCGAACAATTGACGGCGACAAAGGGAGCGCCTTTGCGCTCGCTGAAGTCGTGAATTGCGCGGGCGGTCAGTTCTTTTCCTGTGCCGGATTCGCCTGTAATCAAAACCGTTGCATCGGTTCTGGCTGCGTAAGCAATCAACTTATAAACAGTCATCATCGCCGCGCTACGCCCGATCAAGCCGGAGCTGGAAAAATCCGCTTCCGGCAATTCGACTTGAGCCACGGCCTTTTCACGATTGGCAGTCAGATGTTTTTGCAGTACGGAAAGCAGCGCAGCAATTTCAAATGGTTTGGCGATGATGTCGTTTGCGCCCTCGCCCAGCGCCTGAACGGTTACGTCTAATTCGCCCTGTGCCGTCATCAATATCACCGGCAGCGAAGGGCAGGCGGCACGAAGCGAGCGCGCGACCTCCAATCCGTCGCCGTCGGGCATGTAAATATCGCTGATGACAGCATCGAAGTTTTGCTCGTTTGCCATCGCAATCGCTTCGCGACCACTGCGAGCCAGACTGACGCGAAAACCATTCAGCGACAGCCCGGCTTCCAGCGTCAGGCGGATCAGACGGTCATCGTCAGCGATTAAAATGTGCGGCGCTAATGTCATTACCTGCTGTCATTGTTTGTTTATGGGAGATTTGATTGGCAGGCGCAACGTGAAGGTTGAACCGGAACCGGACTCACTTTCCACCATCACACGGCCTGCATGCAACTCGGCAATTTCGCGCACCATTGCCAGCCCAAGCCCTGCGCCCGGGGCATCGGCGTCTTCAACGCGAGGCACGCGGTAAAACTTTTCAAAGATGCGCGCCTGAAGCTCCGGCGCGATCCCGTAACCCTGATCCGTCACAGAAACAAAGACAGATTTGCCGTCGGTTTTGCTCGCAACAACAACCTCGGTTTCGGTCGGGCTGTATTTGATGGCGTTGGCCAGCAGATTTGTCAGCGCGCGCGAAATCAAATCTTCGTCGGCAAGAATTCCGGGCAGGTCTTCGGCAAATTGCCGTGTCAATTTTATTCGGCGTTGGGCTGCCAGCGGTTCCATCAGCAGCAGGTTCTGTTCGACCAACGAGTTCAACCGAACCGGCGTCAATCGCAATTGTCGGGCGCCGGATTCCAGCCGCGAAAGGTCCAGGTATTCATCAATCATCCGCGACAAACGCTGGGCCGCTTCGTTGATCGTCTGGTGCATTTCGCGGCGGCGATTGGCGTCGGTGTCGAACTGCATCAGAACTTCGCTCATGCCCTTGATGGCGGTCAACGGAGTCCGCATCTCGTGCGTGACCATCGCCATTACGTCGTTTTTCATTTGCTGCAATTCGCGCTGTTTGGTGATGTCGGCCAATGTGGCGACTATGCCAAGCGCAGAATTGCCATCACCAGAATCGGCGGAGGAAACGACCGGAGCCATTCTCAGTGTGAAATAGCGCGGCTGGGTTTCACCAACTGTAAGTTCACATTCGATGGTCTGACGGTCTTTCAGCAGCCTGGAAAAAGTTCGGGCTTCGGCAATGACTGAACCGGGGTCAGTCCAATTCAAACGGGCAAGCAGGTTATCTCCGAGTAATGGTCTTTCAGGCGAGGCCAGAATTTGCGAGGCGCGCGGATTGGCAAAAACAATTCGGCCCTGTGCATCGGCGATCAGCAAACCGTCTTCGATTGAACTCAGCGCGCGATCAACGAACAGCGAGCGAGCCATCAATTGTCGCTGCAAGGTTTCCAGCAGGCGCAATTTCCAGTTTGTTCCGCGCGGCCAGAATCCGCCAGCGGGAGACGTTTCGATTTTGCCGTTGAGGCTTATTGCCAGGGGAGAAAGCTTCGCGCTTTCACGGATCAATTCAGTGAAGCGATCATCCAGATGAATGCTCAGCGTCATTGCCCTGCGCAACAGGGTCAGTGGAATCGCCGCACCCAGCGCAATCAGCGCCGGAACCAGCGGCGGCACAATCAGCCAGCGCGAGAAAAGCAGGTAGGAAGTCAAAAGAATCGTCAGCAATAATCCCGCGATGAACATTACCTGACGCAGCATTTCAAACCGTTCGCGTGAAACCGACAAGGCAAAAACAATTGCGGCAGCAATCAGCGCCGCACCCAAAGCCGCCAGCCAATCGGGAGTTTCCGTATAAAAGCGGTCGCGCAAAATCGTAGTTACACTGTTGGCCAGAACTTCCACACCGGGCATCAGCGTGCCGTTCTGGTTTCCACCCATATTTTCCGGGGCCTCAGATTTGGCAAACGGCGAAGCCACACGGTCGCTCATTGCCGAAGCCGTTGCGCCGATCAACACATATTTGCCGCGCAGCTCATCCGTGCCGACCCGGCCATCAATTACGTCTGCAAAGCTGAAAGTGTGCGCTGCGAACGAACCTGTCGGGCCGACGAAATCAATCGGTAATCGGCTGGCTCGAAAAACCTCAGACTGTGTGTTGTCGGATTGCGACACAACGGAGATGTTCGGTTGATCCGTCAAGACGGGAATTGTGCGAGCGGCGATGCGTACTGCGTTGGGAACTTCATGAATTTCGTTCGCCTGCGCTCCATCGGCGACTCGAACGATTTCAGCCGACATTGACCACAATGCGCGGCCTTCGTCGTCGGCTTCGCGCATCAGCACTGACCGGGCTACGCCGTCTGTGTCTGTCAAAATGTTACCGTGGCCGACGGCTGCTGCTGCCTGCTCTATTGTTGGCAAGGGACGCAACCACTCGGCCCGGCGCTGAGTGGAATTCGTCAATTGAGCAGCGACTACGACATTTCCTGCATTTTTGATTGACTGAGCCAGAGTTAAATCGTCGCTTTCGGTCGTCGCGTCACTGTAAAGCACGCTGAGGCCTATGACTTTGGGATGTGCAGCGGTGATTTTATCCAGCGCCTGTGCCGTCAATGAACGAGGCCACGGAAAACGTCCGAAGCGGGCAATGCTGTCATCGTCAATGGCTACGATGACGATTTCGGCTGGCGCTGTCTCAATTCCGCGAGCGCGCATCAACGCATCGCGCGCGTACAAGCCCAACCACGGCGCCCGCCAATCAACAAGCAAAGCCATCACCGCCGAAATGACGATGATGGCAATTGGCCACATAAATTGCGAAACAACTTTTTTCATTTGGGACGACTGGTGTTGTTTCCGAGTTATGTCTAAGGCAAAACGGCTTTAACGCAAAGGCACAAAGGTTCAAAGTCGCAAAGAGCTTTTCACCAAGGTAAGAAGCATGGTTGCCAGAGACTATTCATCCAATTAATGCTTCGGGTCTTAATGCTTCGCGTCTTTGCGTTAGTTGCCAGTTTTGCGAAACAAAAAGACGGCGATGCCCGATCTCTCCGCAGATACGAGCACCGCCGACCGAACCGGCCAGGACTATCCCCCGATACCCTCGCCGGAAGGGTTTTATTGAATCGAGATGGTTACGGTATTTGCTTGTTTCAGATTGTTCAGCACGTCACGGACTTTGACCGTCACAGCCGAATTCGGATTCGACGCCGCATTGTCCGGGATGCGAATGTTGATCTGTTCCAGGCCAACGTAACCCGGAGCAACGCCTGCGTAAATCACCGGAGCATTGACGCCGCCGATGGTGACTTCGACGCTTTCGGCAACGCCGTTGGCGGTGTTGTTGTCGGAGTTAGGCGCGTTACGCAAACCGGAGCCGAACAGGATCAGGTAAAGCTGTTCTCCGGCTCGGCGAACGATTGCAGCCGGAACCAGTTTGTTCTGAGCGGCATCGAAGCGAACCAGCGATTCATAAACCTGCTCCCCGTTGGCTTTGATCCGGAGCAACAGGCCGGCGGGCGCACCCTGACCTGAAGCGTCGGCAGTGAACAAACTCAGTGCGACGTTGGAAACCAGAATCGTGCCTTGCGAAACGACTTCACCGGATTTGGACACAACGACGTTGGCCAGACCCGAAGGCGCATCCGAAGGAATCTGGTAGTTGATCTGGTTTGGCGAAACGAAAAACAACCGAGCCTGGCGTCCGTCCACCAGCACGCTGACATCGCTCAAGCTGAGCGGAAGTGGTTGGGTGGATGCAATGGCAGTCGTTGAAGAAAGGCCGCTGCCAAAAGCCGAGACGATTGATTCAGGTGAATTGTCTTCGCGGTAACTGGCGGAACTGACGGTTGCCACAGAGTTGTAATACATAAATCCGCCGTTGCCCGGCCCCTGTTTGACTTCGATCTTGGTGGCGTTGATCGAACCGTCGGCCTGAGCCGTACCGTAAACTTCAACGAATGCGCCGACGGCAACCGTGCCGTATTTGCGCTCAATGATTGTTGCGGCGGTGACGTGAACCGTCTTGGCTGCAACCTTCCAGTCGCCAATCAGAGTCGTGACCGTCGGCAAGGTTTCGATCTTGCCGAACAGAATGCTTGGACTTGTCGAACCTGCGCCTTCTTCGATCTCAATCTTTGTGGCGTTGATTGAACCGTCGGTTTGCGGCACGCCTTTGACTTCAACACGTTTGCCGACGGCAATTCCCAGGGCAGCGTGCTCAATTACAGTCGAAGCAACGACGTTGACCTTGCGACCACTGACAGTCCACAGGCCAATCTGGCCGGTCGTGCCGGGCAGCGTTTCAATCGTTCCGTGAAATTCCGAAACTCTGTTGCCGCCCCCACCGGGATTGGCTGGGCCGGATTTGGTTTCAATGTCTGTCGCGTCAACTGAACCATCGGTTTTGACAGTGCCTTTGACTTCGACGATGACGCCGACGGCAACCGCGCCTTTTTCCTGCTTGATGCGAGTAGCGGCGGTTACGTTAACTTTGCGCCCGCTGATTGCCCATTCGCCAATTCGGCCAGTGGTGCTGGGCAGGCTTTCAATCGTGCCATAAAACTCGAACGAGCCGCTGTTACCCGATTCATCTTCCGTGTGAATTTCACTGGCATCAACCGAACCGTCGGTTCGCTGACTGCCTTCGACTTCGACTTTGGCTCCAACAGCGACCGGCCCATCTTCCTGTCTGATGACTGTTGTTGTGCTGACGTGGACGACCCGCCCTGTAACTTTCCAATCTCCGATGCGGCCTGTGGTGTTCGGCAATTCTTCAATCACGCCGTAGAATTTGAAACTGGAGTCACCGTTGCTTGAACCGGATTTAGTTTCAATCTTTTTAGCGTTGACCGAGTTATCGTTTTGCTTAATTCCTTCGACTTTGACGGTTTTGCCGACTGCAAATGCTCCGTCGGATTGTTTCAGTTCAGTGGATGCTGTGACGTGTATTGTCCGACCGGCAACTTTCCAATCGCCGATAAAGCCCGATGTGTTTGGTAGCGTTTCAATAATGCCTGTGAATTCAAAATCACTGTCGTCGCTGGCTTGAGCCTTGAATGATGTCAGGCAGAATGTGGCAATTAAAAGAGAGAGAGCGATGCCGCTGAATTTTGAAAACCTGGAAAACTTATGCATGTCCGATGTACCTCCGAAGTAGCGAAAAATTTATTGATGCGGAGAGGTGAAGGAGAAGAAACAGTCTGGGTGTTTACAGGCTCCTGGGGACGCTATTTCAATTGGCAAGAGGTGTACCACGACTGGGCAATGGCTGTAAGTGACTGAGAAACAAAGGTGTTTTGTTTGAAGAGGTCGTCGTTTGAAATAAAGCCGTGACAGTTTGTCACCCCGTTTGTCTGAGGTGGCGACCAACTGTCACGGCAAACTGTTTGGCTACTTTTTAGCTTGAGCAGCCGCAGCCAGAACGTAATCTTTTTCAATCGCCGGATTAAACGTAATACGGCGTTTTTGTAGATACGCGATTTTGCCCAGGTTCGAGGCCAGCGCCGAACGATGGCCGCTGACTACGTCAGAGTTGGGCGTTTGCTTGGATTTGACGCAAGCCAGGAAGTTGCGAACGTGTTCCGCTTCCAGAGCCATCTTGGCCTGAACAGTGACCGCCGGAGGCGGAGCTTGCCTGCGTTCGGGCGCTTGTTGCCAGACATATCTGCCGCGATCAATATACAGACTGCCGCCTGATCCCATGAACTCAATCGCCGCTCCGCGCGCGCCGGGAACCAGCGTAGCGTCGAAAGTCGCCATCCATTCTTTCGGGTATTCCAGTTGGATCGAAATCGTATCCGGCGCAGTGCGTCCGTCTTTGTAGTTGTAAACTCCGCCAGCCGCCGTGGCCGAAACCGGAATCTCTTCGCCCAGATACCAATGCACCACGTCAATCCAGTGAGTGAACAGGTCAGTGATCTGTCCGCCGCCGAAATCGAAATAAGCGCGCCAGTTGTAAAACTGATGAGCATCGAACGGGCGAGCTTTGGCGTTGCCAACCCAACGTTTCCAATCCAACCCGGCTGGTTGCTCTTTGAAATTCGGTTTGCGCAGATGGTAACCGTTGCCGTGCCAATAAGTGCGAACCATGGCGATCTTGCCGATCTTTCCACTGTCGAAGTATTCGCGCTTGGCTTCGGCGTAATGCGTGCCGCTGCGTTGTTGCAAGCCAACCTGGAACACCGTCTTGTTGGCGTTGACGGCTTTGATGATGTTGTGGCCTTCTTGCCAGGTGTAAGTCAGCGGCTTTTCGCAATAAACGGCCTTGCCCGCGTTGCAGGCGTCAATGGCAATTTGCGCGTGCCAGTGGTCAGGCGTGGCAACCAGCACGGCGTCAACGTCTTTGTTGGCCAGCAGTTCATTGTGAATGCCGTATGTTTTTGCCTTGCCGCCAGCCTTTTCTTTTTGCTCCAGCATGGCCTTTTCATAAACATCGCAGAGCGCCACGACTTCACAGTCCGATTCTTTCATGAACCAGCTCATGACATCGCCTCCGCGATTGCCTGTGCCGATGACTCCCAGACGGACTTTGTCATTTGCGCCAAGCACTCGGTTCCAGCTTGCCGCAGTCATGGCGACTCCGGCAGCACTTTTGGCGATAAAATCGCGCCTTGAATTGTTTTCCATTGATTGTTTCCTCTCTGTTGGTTTTATTCACGAAGTGGCACGAAAAACTTTAGACAGGATTTAAGTCAGGATTCCACCTGCTCTTCGTCGCAGAGCGACGGTTGAATTTAGCCCGGCGTTTCAACGCCGGGTAGGGAAGAGAACAATTCTCGTCGCGTTAGCGACGACTGAATTCAGCCGTCGCTAACGCGACGAGAACGAAAGATAACTTCCTACCGTGGGTTGAAAACCCACGGCTAAACTCAAACGCCGCTAACGCGGCAAAAAGGCTATGTTTGTTAATCCTGTCTATCTGCATTACCACTGTGTTGTTATGGTTATTGGGTTAAGAATTTTGCGACTGCCGCATTTACCTTGCTGCCTTCGCAGGCGGCGTAAACGTGACCGCAAGGGTTGTTGACTTCCAGTAATTCAGCTTTCAGTAACCGGGAGAAGTCCATCGCCGGATTGGGGTTGACCATCATGTCCTGCCGCGCAACGACAACCAGCACTTTGGCTTTTACGGTGGCCGCGGCTTGTTGCATCGAACCGGATTTTTTACTGATGTCGTGGGCCATCATTGCGCGTAATTGCGAAGCCCAGTCGTCGGCTTTGAATGTGTTGGAGTAATTTTGCTCTTCTTTGCCGACAAATGCCTGAAATTCTTTGGGTGGCGTGTTGCTGTTTCGGTACGCCGGGGTGAACAGCGCCAGAGTATGAATTCTGGCAACCAAAGCGGCTCCGGCGTTTTCGGCAGTATCCAGCTTGCGCGCTTCTTCAATTGCTCGGAGTTCGGTTGACCACAGCAGCAAATCGAAAGCCGTTTGGGCGGTAGTGCCGACAATCGGAACGGCTCGCTCCATCATTTCGGGGTAAGCGACCATCCATTCAAAGGTCTGCATTCCACCCATCGAAATCCCCATCACCGCATGAAGCTTTTTGATGCCCAGCACCTGAGTCGCCAATTGATGCTCTGCGTTGACCATATCGCGTATGGTGAAGCGCGGAAACTCATCGCCATGCTG
>JAGNMH010000771.1 GCA_017991275.1 Acidobacteriota bacterium | reverse complement strand
GTCGAAGCCTATCTGAAACGCATCGCCACTTACGACCAAGTCACCAAGCTCAACGCGATTGTCGTCATCAATCCAAACGCGCTGGCCGAAGCGGACAAGCTGGACGCCGAATTCAAACGCACGAAAAAGCTGCGACCACTGCACGGCATTCCGGTCATCGTCAAAGACAACTTCGACACCAAAGACCTGCAAACCACGGGGGGTTCGGCGGCGCTGAAAGGTTCGATTCCACCGGACGACGCTTTTCAAGTCCGCAAGATTCGTGAGGCAGGCGCCATAGTGCTGGCCAAATCGAACATGGACGAATGGGCGTTTCGGCCAATCGTGACCGAAAGCTCGACGGCGGGCGTCACGCGAAACCCGTACGATTTGGAGCGCGTTCCGGCTGGTTCCAGCGGAGGAACTGCGGCGGCAGTCGCGGCAAATTTTGGTGCAGTGGGATTGGGTTCTGACACAGGCAATTCGATTCGTGGCCCGGCTTCGCATAATGATTTGGTCGGCATTCGTTCGACTATGGGTTTGACCAGCCGCGACGGAATTATCCCGCTCTTTCTGCGCCAAGACATTGGCGGTCCGCTTGCGCGCACGGTGGAAGACGCCGTACGAATTCTGGAAGTGATTGCTGGTTATGACGCGGCTGACCCGATCACGAAAGAGTCAGCAGGCAAAGTGCCGAAGAACTACACGCAGTTTCTGAAAAGGGATGGTTTGAAAGGTGTGCGGCTGGGCGTGTTTCGGCGGTATCTGGATGCGCCAACCACCGACCCGCAAATCAAGGAAGTGATGGCGAAAGCCATTGAAGAGTTAAAAGCCCAAGGCGCAATCGTCGTTGATCCATTCGACGTTCCGAATTACCAGGAACTGACGCGCAACCTGACTTGCAATTCGTTTCATTACGACCTGAACAACTATCTGGCTTCGCTGGGAGACAAAGCCAAATACAAAACTCTGGCGGCAATTGTTGAATCCGGGCTGTACTTACCGGCGAATGAAACTCGGTTGAAAAACTTCGTTCAAACGCCTGTCCCGGCTGCCAACCCTTGCCAGGACGTGTACCACGACCCGCGCAGCATCGCCTTTCGCGAAGCCATTTTGCAGGCCATGGCCAAAGACAAACTCGATGCCATCATCTACCCGACCTGGAGCAACGCGCCTCGCAAAGTCGGCGACCTGCAAAGCCCCGCGGGTGACAACAGCCAGATTCTTTCGCCGCAAACCGGCTTCCCGGCGATTACTGTGCCGATGGGTTTCACATACAGTTCATTACCGGCGGGCATGACTTTTTTGGGCAGATTGTTCAGCGAGCCGGACTTGATCAAGTTCGCTTACGCTTACGAACAAGCGACCAAACATCGGCGACCGCCGGAAAAGTTTCCACCGCTGCAACGTTAGCGGAACCGGCTCAAGTGAGGAACACAAGTCATGAAAAAACACGTTGCCGTATTGGTAATAACCCGCCGCATGAAATGCATGTTTGCAATGCTGGCAATTTCGCTGGCGTTCTATGCTGTGAATGATCGAGCTGGCGCAAATCAATCTGACGTTGTTGCTCCTCCCGCTCAATTGGCGTCGCTGCTCCAACAACATTGCAGCCAATGTCACGACAAAGATGCGCACAGCGGCGGGCTGGATTTTGCGGCATTGTCTTTCGACCTCAAGAATCGTTCGATTCGCGACCAATGGATTCGGATTCATGATCGTGTGGAAAAAGGAGAGATGCCGCCGAAAGGATCGGTTTTGCCGCCAGCGCAACGCTCGGAGTTGCTGAAATTGCTCAGCGCTCGGATTCACTCAGCGGACTTGGCGGAGATTGTTGCGACTGGCCGTGGGCCGATGCGGCGATTGAACCGCGATGAGTATGAACAGAACCTGCGCGACCTGTTGCAGTTGCCGCACCTGGACATACGCGATCTGCTGCCAGCCGACCGCGAAGCCCACCATTTCAACAAGGTTTCAGACACGCTGGATATGTCGCGCGTTCAATTGATGGCGTACCTGGATGCCGCCGAAGCCGCGTTACAACAGGCCAGGGTGAAAAGCCCGCAACCGCCTGTGGCCATGCATTATCGCGCCGTAGGAAAACAGTTGTCATTTGTCCGGGCTATCACCGGCGAAAAACAATCCATGTTTTTTGCCCGCAATTCCGTTGGCATTGATTCCAACGAGAAAGGCGATGAAGCCGATCCCACGGTTGAAATGGCTATGTTTCGTTCGCCCGGTTGGCCGTATGCCATTTTCCCGAAAAAGTTGGTGACGCCCGCCGCCGGAGCGTATCGCGTGCGCTTTTCCGCCTGCGCCGTATTGCAACTGCCGGGCTTCGTGCTCAAACCAGCGACGCAACCCGTTCCGTTGACCTTTCGCTCGCGCCGCCCAACCAACCACGACATTGCCGAAGATGTGAAATCCGTGGGCGGAATCCTGGATATTCAGCCAAACGCGCAACCCGGCGTTGGCGTGTATGAAACCATCGTGCAGCTTGGAGCCGGGCAAACGGTCGAATATGGTTTGCTCGGTTTGCCTGTGCCGCAACCCGACGCGCGAGGCATCACGGGATCGTATCGCTTCCCGCCTTTTCCCGCTGGGGGTCAGCCGGGCATCGCCTTTCAGTGGATGGAAGTTGAAGGCCCGCTTGCGCCGGAAACCTGGCCGCCCGCGTCGCATCAGGTGCTGTTCGACAATTTGGGTGTCGAAGTGAAATCCGCCGATCCCACACAGGATGCAAAACGACTGTTGCGCCGCTTCATCACGTCGGCTGCGCGTGAATCCGTGCCCGAAACCGCGATGGTGAAGTTCGAGCAACTCGCGCTGTCACGTTTGAACAGCGGCGCATCGCTCGCCGATGCCTTGCTCAGCGGCTACAAGGCGTTTTTGTGTTCCGATTTGTTTTTGTACCTGCGCGAACCCGCGCAGGCCGCTGACCGGTTTGCCCTCGCCAACCGGCTGTCGCATTTCCTGACCGACACGCGCCCAGATGCCGCGTTGATGGAATTGGCGCGGCAAGGAAAATTGCGCAATGCCGCAGTGCTGCGCCGCGAAACGGAGCGGTTGATTGCCGGCAAAGGCTTTGATCGTTTCGTCACTCACTTCACGGATTATTGGCTGAACCTGCGCGAAC